>CAYPCK010000097.1:0-7488 GCA_964409185.1 uncultured Anaerolinea sp.
CGACAGTCACCATCGTCATCCCGACGCAGAATTTGAACGTCAACGTGCAGGTGAACCTCATCGCCGTCGAACGGACGTACATGCGCGTGATCGTGGATGGAGAGGAAGTGTTCAATGGGCGCGTCCTGCCGGGGAATGCGTATCCCTTCGAGGCGGAGGAGCAGGTCGAAGTGCTGGTCGGAAGCGGGGCGGCGATCCGCGTCACGTACAACGGGCGCGACCTCGGTCTGCTGGGCGGGTTCGGTCAGGTGGTGAGCAATATCTACCGCGAGGAAGAGATCGTCACGCCGACGGCATTGCCCACCCAACCGCCGACGATTACCTTCACACCGACTGCGACCGTTCCGGCATCGCAAACACCAGTGCCTTCAATTACACCGGCAACGACTGGAACACCGTAAAGCGAGAATATTCTTTGTCGAAAAATACGTTTCATCTTGTTTCGCTGGGTTGCGCGAAAAATACGGTGGACTCTGATTCGATGGCGCAACTGCTGCTCCGCGATGGGTATCGGGCGGTGGACGATCCCGCGCGCGCCAACGTGTTGATCGTCAACACGTGCGGCTTCATCGGTCCCGCCAAGCAGGAGTCGCTGGATGTGTTGCGCGAACTTGCCGACGGGAAGAAAAAGAATCAGATCCTGATCGCCGCAGGCTGCCTCACGCAGCGCTACGGCGCGGAAGTGGCGGAGAAGGTCGCCGGCGTGGATGGCGTGCTCGGCACGCGCCGCTGGATGGATATCGTGCACGTCGTGCGCGAACTCCGCAAGGGTCCGCACCCTGAACCGTTGTATCACCTGCCCGATGCGAAAACCGTCGGCGCGGATGAACGGGACGCGATGCGCGCGTCGGTGGCGGGCGCGAGCGCGTATGTAAAAATCGCGGATGGATGCCGCCGTCCGTGCGCCTTCTGCGCCATCCCGCTCATCAAAGGAACGGCGGTCTCTCGCCCAGTGGAGTTGATCCTCGACGAAGCGCGCCGCCTCAGGGACGCGGGGGTGCGCGAGATGATTCTGATCGCGCAGGATACGACCGATTACGGTCACGACTTGGGGATGAAAGATGGGCTGGCGATTCTGCTGGAACTATTGACGACCCGCGTTCCGGAGATGGATTGGATCCGCATCATGTATGCCTACCCCGGCTACGTGACCGACCGTTTGATCGACGTGATGGCTTCAAGCAAACAAGTCCTGCCGTATCTCGATATGCCGCTCCAGCACGCGCACCCGAAAACGTTGTATCGCATGCGCCGCCCATCGAACATTGACTGGGTGCATCGCACGCTGGGGAAGATGCGCGAGAAGATTCCCAACCTCGCCATCCGTACCACGTTCATCGTCGGCTACCCCGGCGAAACGGACGAGGAATTTCAGGCGCTGGTGGATTTCGTGAAAGGGATTCGCTTCGACCGCGTGGGGACGTTCCAGTTCTCGTTTGAGCCCGGCACGACGAGCGAACCGCTCGGCGACCCGGTCCCGGCGCAGGTGAAGCAGGCGCGCTATGAACAGTTGATGGAACTACAACAGGGGATCTCGATGCAGGTCAATCAATCGTATGTGGGCAAGACGCTGGATGTGCTGGTGGAAGGGCGCGACAACGGCATCGCCATTGGTCGTTCGTACCGCGACGCGCCGGAGATTGACGGCATGGTCTTTGTGGAAGGCGAGGCGAAGATCGGCGAGATCATCCCCGCGCGGATCACCGGGGCAATGGCGTACGATTTGACCGGCGTTCCGGCGCAGGCGTTAATTCAGGTATCGAGCGGGATGCCATCCCGCTCCACGAGTTGAAATCAGTCGAAGGAAACAGAAACAGCCGTCCCTGCGAAAGAGGCGGCTGTTTTGATTCGAATCCGTTCAAGACGCGCGCGCGATGGCGGTCGCCCCCAGGATCAAAATGGACAATCCGAAATTGAGTCGGATGAGGCGATTTTCGCGTTTGAGTAACGCGTCCATTTCTTCACTGTCATACACCTTTTTTGATTTCACAATGGCGCGGCGGATGGCGGGAATCACATCCCAGGTTTGGACTGCACTGACCACGATCACGATCATGCCGAGGAAATGTTTGGCGAGGATCGCCAGCGACCATTGCGTGCTGGTGGAAAGGAACCCGTCGTAATGCGGGTTGATGCTCATCTGGAACAAACCGGTAAGCACCAACAGGCTGAGGCTGAACCACGTGACGGGTTCGAATCGTTTTTGTATGGCTTCGATGAGCGCGAGTTGCGCGTTCAGATCGAGCGTGCGCTTCATGGCGGGCAGAATGAGGAACGCGATCGCCGCAAGACTACCTACCCACATCACGGTAGCGAGAAAATGCAGCCAGTACGTGATTGCGATTGCCCAAATGGGAGGAGGCGTCATGGAGTCGGTGTTTCGGTTGGGGAGGGAGTATCGGTTGGGACCGGAGTATCAGTATCCACAGGAGGGGGACCGCCGAGTGTTGGGGTTTCGGTGGGCGTGAACAATGCACCGGGCGTCGAGGTTGCCGGGAAACAGATCGGCAGAATCTCCTCGTAGTTCTCCTGCGCGGTTTTATCCAGCGCGCCGAGTGCCAGCGCATTTTGGTATTGAGTGAGCGCCTCGCCCGCCCCGCAATATTCTTGTCTTGCAACGAGTTCATCGCCGTAGCGCATGGATGCCACGCGATATCGTTCGGAGGCGGTCATGGTGCCGTCCCATAAATTTCCCCAACTGCGCGCCTGCTCAAAGTAAAGCAATGCCTGCGCCCAGTCCAACTCCCAGAACGACGCGCCGATGAGATAGACACGGGCGCCTTCGCGCAGGCCATTGGAGTCGCGGTCGAGCGGACCGAATCGTTCCGCCAGTGTGATCTGGTAGATTCCGCCTTCGAGATTCCCGGAATTGATGAGGTTCACGCCGTAGTTTCGCAAAGCGAAGTAATACATCCCGTCCACGAGGGAGGTGTTGTAGTTCGGATCGAGTTTGCGCATTTCATCGAGTGCGCCGATGGCGCCGGGCCAATCCTGAGCGGTTATGAGTTGTTGCGCGCGTGCATACGCTTGCTCCGCGCCGGTGAAATCGGGCGTGGGGGTAAGCGATGGAGTCGGCGTAGGCGTGGGCTGGTTCATCAACACCAGCACGTTGGTCAACTGCTGTTGCGCGTCGGGGAAGGAAGGATCATGTTGGATGATCCATTCGAGACGCTGTTTGGCGCTCTCGTACCGCCCGAATTGAATATCCACGAGCGCGAAGGTGAATTGCTCGCTGAGTTGCTCGCTCATCACGGACGATTGATACGCCTGCCGTGTGCTGATGCCCGAGCGGAACCCGCCAAGGATCGCCGCGGCCAGAAGGACGATGACTCCCAGTGCGTTGAAGAGGAATCGTTTTCCGCGCCCGGGTTTTGTCACTTTCATGTTAGGCTGTGTGCTGCCAAGATCTTCAGACATTTGAAATTTATCTCACTTTACTTTCTGGAATGCAAAGGGGATTATAACAGCCCTGATTCTATAGTTTTAACAGCAGTTTAATTTCAGACCAGATGATCGGCAGGCAGACAAGTCCGCCGATGAGCATGCCGAGTAACGCCGTCAGCACCGCGGAGCCGGGGATGTATACCGCCAGCGCGTAGGCGGTCACGCCGCCGATTATCGCCGCAATCAGTCCCTTGACCACCGCACCCCACACGACGATTGGCTCGTGCGTCCGATTGCTGAGCCAGCTGAGGAGGATGATCGATTCGATGAGCAACGCGATCTCCGCGAATGCAATGATCGGCGCGCCGATGGGTTTGAAGAATGTGATTCCGAGATAACCGATGCCGATGAACATGGCGAGCCGCAAAATGACCGCGTACAACGGGAACATCGGCTCTTTGCGCGCGTAGAACGAGCGCGCTGCGATCTCTTGAATCGAAAAGCCGGTCAATGTGATGAGGTAGGCACGTGTTGTCCACGTGATGAGCGTGGAAGTCTCGGCATCGAAGCCGAACGCGGCGCGCACAAGCGGGTTGATCCCCGCCGCCATCACTGCCGCCACGGGAATCGTGAGGGCGATCAAAACTCGCAGGGCGCGCTCGACCGCCAGACGAAAGTCATGCCACTGGGCGCGCGAAGCGAGTTCTGAAAGAGTCGGCAACATCGCGGTGGCGATTGCCGTCCCCAGCAATGTCTCCGGCACTTGCATGATCATCCAGCCGTAGGCGAGGGATGTGACCGCTCCATCCTGCTGTAAAAACGATGCGAGATAATCGCGCGCGATGACGATGGACTGAATCCCGCCCATGGTGAGCAAGCGCGGACCGAGCAACTTAAGCGCGTCGAGCAAGCCCGTATGGCGCAGATCGAGGGCGGGCGTCCACTTAAAACCGAATTTGAACAACGCGGGGATTTGTACGCCGAGATGCAGCAACGCGCCGAGGATGACGCCATAGACCAAGCCATGAATGCCGAAGCGCGGCACGAAGACCATCGCGCCGAAAATTTGACCGACGTTGTACATCGTGGGCGCAAGCGCGGGCAGAAGAAAATGCTGGTTGGCTTGCAGGCTTGCCATCACCAGTCCGCTGATCGAAAAAATGATCGTGCTGACGAGATTCAACCGCATCAACTCGGCGACGAGCGCGCGTTGTTCCGCGGTAAAGCCGGGGACGATGGCAGTATCCACGATCTGTTGCGCGAAGATGAAAACGAACACAGCGATCGAGCCCGTGACGAGGAACGCAAGATTGGCGACCCGCGAGAACAGATCCCATGCGGCTTCGCGGCTCTTTGTAGTGAGGTATTCGCTCATCAACGGGATGAAAGCCATCGCCAGCGCGCCGCCGGAAATGAGCGCAAACAATACGTCCGGCACGTTGTTGGCGGAGTTGAACACGTCGAGCAAGCCGACCTCGTCTGTGTAGATGCGCGAGATGATGCCCACGCGCACGAAGGCGAGGACTTTGTCAATGAAGAAGAAGAACGCGATCAAAATGGAGGTCCGCGCCAGAAAGGAAAATTTATTCATTCGCCGGCTCGGGTTTCCACAGGTTCAAGGCATACGGCAGGATGTGCAGGAAGAGATACGTCCGCCATGCCAGTCCGGGCAGAAGGATATTGAGATCGAGCGAACTGCGATAGATCCAGATTCCCAACAACATGAGCGGCAGGATGTTGAGCGCGGCGCGATGAGCCGCGTGATAGCGAGGGGCGCTCTTGCCTTTCCCGAAGATTGTAAAACTGAGATAGACCATGACGAAGACCAAGCCCACATCGAGATAGCCGCCCCACTTTGGCAGGGGAGCATCCGAGGCGCTGGCGTACAGCAACAGATAGGTTGATACAAGATAGCAAGCGCATGCAAATAAAAGAAGCGGGCGGTTTGAGTTGTTGGTCATGTTATGGAACGTAGGGAGGCAAGTCGATCACGCGGAATTGTCCGTCGCTTCCGCGCGACACGCGGTACTCAAATTGCGAGACGGGCGGCATTTCGGTCTCGTCCGCGCCGCAGCACGGACCCAGCACGAACAAACTGCCATCGGGGTTGCTGAATTCTACCTGAAAGATGTATGTGTCACATTGCAAAACTTTGAAAGTTGCTGTCCGAACTTTCAGGCATTGCAATCCCGCGAATTCGCAAGACCAACTCCACAGCGCGGCGTGATCTGCCGGGTCGGGTGACGGGTTGAAGACTTGCAATTGCTCGTATTCGCCGCCATACAACAAATCCGCTTCGGCATATTGTTTTGTGTTCAGCAGATCGAAAAATTGAATCAAAGCCTCATGCGCTTCACTGGCTGTGGATGGCAACGAGGTCGACGCGGGAGTCGCTTGCGGCGCGCAACTGGCAAGAAGAATTGAAATAAACAGCAGACATTTTTTCATCAGAAAGTTCCCAGAATGGTCCCGCCATCCACATTCAACAGGACTCCCGTGATGTACGACGCGGCGGGCGAGACGAGGAAGACTGCCGCGTTGGCGAACTCTTCGGGTTGAGCCATCCGTTGCAGCGCGACGGCTTCAACCTGCTTGCGCTTCTCTTCCTCGACGGAGGTCTGGTTCGCCTGCGCCCGCGCCGACATCAACTCTTCGACGCGTTCGGTCTCCGTCCAACCCGGCAGAATGGAGTTTAAACGGATTCCCTCTTTTCCCAGTTCCAGCGCAAGTGTTTTGGTCAAACCTGCCGTCGCCGCCCGGACGCTGTTCGAGATCAACAAATTTGGGATTGGCTGTTTGACGGAATATGACGTGATCGTCAGTACGCTCGCCGAATCGGATTTTCGCAAGTACGGCAGCGCGGCTTTGATGAGCCGCACGTGACTCATCAGGCACAAGTCAATGCCTTTTTGCCACGCGGCATCGTCGAGCGAATCAATCGAGCCGGATTTCGGTCCGCCCGCGTTGGTGATGAGGATATCAATCCCGCCGAAGGCTTCGACAGTTCGCTGAATCAATTTCTCAGGGACATCCGGCAAACTCACATCGCCAGCCAAGCCGATTACTTCTGAGCCGGTTTCTTTATGAAGTTCATCTGCCACGCCTTTTATCTTTGATTCGTCCCGTCCATTGATTGCCACGCGGCAACCTTCCTTTGCGAGCAGGAGCGCGGCGGCGTAGCCCAGTCCGCGGGAGGAACTCGCCACCAACGCGCGTTTGTTTTTGAGGTGTAAATCCATTCATGCCTCCGAATTATTATATCGTTGCGCGACGGCGCTTTTCTGTCGAAGCAATCTCCGTGTAACAGGAGACTGCTTCGCAACGAACGCTTGCAGCGACATCAAACGATTTCTATTTTCGTGTCCCACACATCCCCAGCCGACCAATTCGCTTCGACCCATTTTGCCACATTTCCCAACGCGGACTGCAAAAACGCGGCATCGTTCCCCACCATCGCGCAGACGATGACCGCCTCGTCCCATTTGTCCTGCAAATCCATCTCCGCGACGGAGACGTTGAACTCGCGATGCAGGCGTGAGATCAGCGGCTTGATCCGTCCGCGTTTTTGTTTGAGCGAGGCACAGGCGGGGAGGTGGAGGTGAATGGTGAGGGTGGCGAGCATGAGGATTATTCGATTTACGATTTTCGATTTGCGATTTACAATCCCTCGCATGGACATTGAAGCCCAATACAACAAAGCTCTCGATTATCTCTACTCGTTTGTGGATTATAGCCTGAAACATTCCTCCGAGCTTGCCAAGGCGGAGTTCAACCTCGACCGCATGTACGCGTTGATGGAGGAGTTGGGGAATCCGCAGAACAAGTATCCCATCATCCACGTGGCAGGGACGAAAGGCAAAGGCTCAGTTTCGGCGCTGTGCGCGTCAGGGTTGAAGGTTGCAGGTTTCAAAGTTGGATTGTATACATCGCCGCATCTTCTGGATTTTTGTGAGCGGATACAAATCAACGGTGAACCGATCTCTCACGAGTTGCTGATTGAGTTGGTGGAGGAGATCAAGCCTGCTGTTGCCAAGATTCCAAAACTCACCACATTCGAAATCACGACCGCGCTTGGGTTTCTCGCGTTTGCAAAACAGGGATGCA
>CAYPCK010000098.1:0-7457 GCA_964409185.1 uncultured Anaerolinea sp.
GGAAGACCTGACCCCAGCGTTGCTTGAGTTCGCGATAGCGGATCTCGCTGAGGAAGGTGAACGGGCGCAGTTCAAGCAATTCGTCGCGCTGGCGTGATGTTTGATTGGAGGAGACGGTGGTCTGCTCTTCGAGTTGCGAGCGCAGGGCTTCCATTTTCAGGTCGGCATCCGCCTTGATGCGCCCCGCTTCCATCTTGAGTTCTTCGAGTTCCTTCGCGCGCTGATCCTTCAATTCGTTTTCCAGCGTCTCGAGTTTCTTTTGGACGATCTTCTGCACCTGCGTGATATGCTTGGCGGCGACCTTGTCGCCGGCGTCGAGGATTTTTTCGCCGGTCAACTCGAAGACGATTGCTTTCTTGGCGTGTTCGCCCATTTGACCTTGCAAAAGTTTTTCGAGTTTTTGCCCCTCTTTGATGACGGGATCAACTTTTTCAGCGATGACTTCGTCATAGCCCTGCTCAAGATTGGCGATCTTTTGGTTGATCTCCGCTACGGTATGGTCGCGTTTGGTCTTAATCTCGGCGATCTTGGTATTGACGCCCGCCGCCTGTTCGCGTTCGGTATCTGAAATTTCATCTTCGATGCGTTTGAGCGCTTTGGTGCGGGCTTCCTCGTCCACGTAGGTGACAATGTACTGGGCGAAGTACAGCACGCGGTCGAGGTTGCGGCGGGAAATATCCAGCAACATGCCGAGGTAGGAGGGGATACGGCGCGTGTACCCGATGTGCGCGACCGGCGTGGCGAGGTTGATATGCCCCATGCGCTCGCGGCGCACGGCGGCGCGCGTCACTTCGACGCCGCACTTATCACAGGTGATTCCCTTGTAGCGGGGGTTCTTATATTTCCCACAGTAACATTGCCAATCGCGCTGGGGTCCGAAAATGGCTTCACAGAACAAGCCGTCCTTTTCGGGGCGCAGGCGGCGGTAATTGATGGTTTCGGGTTTGAGCACTTCGCCGTACGACCACGACATGATGGTCTGGGGCGAGGCGAGGCTGATACGGAGTGCGGTTAATCCCTTGGTTTCCACGTGTTCTCTCCTGATAAAGAAAGTTACGAATTCGGCTGTCTCTAGGTGGCGTGTAGTCGGCTGGTATCAGAGACAAACAAAGGCAAGCGCTTCCAGAATATTTTCTGAAGCGCTTGCTGGTAAGTACTCGTTTTTTACATCCAACGACGGCAATTATACGCGTTAAAAAGGGAGAGTCAAGGCTGGCGGTGTAAGAGTTGCGTCAACAGGTCACGAAAGCAGGGTGCGCGCAAAGGCAAGAAATTTCTGCACATCCTTGAAGTTGGTGACCAACCCCACCGAAATCCGCACCGCGCCGCTCGATTTTCCGTCAATGCAGCGGCGGAAATCATCCAAAGAAAGGCGGTCTTCGTTACCGGGCTGGGTAAAACACACATCCAGTTCGACGCGCGAGATGCCCAACGCCACCTCCCCCGCGCCGGGATTGCAGAAACAGCCCGTCCGCAGGGAGATGTTGGCTTCGTTTGCGCGTTGCTCGACGGAGCGATGGTCGAGGGCGGTATCGTCCTGATCGTAGAAATTGACCGTGATGGCTCCGCCTCTTCCCGCCATTACAGTGGGTCCATACACCCGCACCAGGTTCACCCCGTTGCTGTGTTTTAACTTCGCCAGGTTCTCCAACAACCAGCCAGTCAGGCAATGGACACGTTCATGGATCGCCTCGTAACCGATGGATTCGAGGTGTTTGAGCCCGATCTCGATGGCGGGGATGTTGAGGTAATCGATCGTGCCGTCCTCGAAGGCGGATGCGCCATCCGCCATGTAGTATTTGCCGCCCTGCACCGAAGCGACAGTGATCGTCCCGCCGGCGAACCACGGGCGGTGAAGTTTTCCCAGCGCAGATTTTCTGGCGATCAACGCGCCCAACCCGGTGGGATAGCCGAACATTTTATAAAACGACACCGGCACAAAATCCGGTTTCACCTTGCTCAAATCAAGTTGACTCGTTGGCACGAACGCGGCGGCGTCGAGCAGGACCTCCCAGCCGTGGGCATGCGCTTCCTCGATCCATTCGAGAGGATGTTGCACGGAGGAAAAATTCGATTGCGCCGGATACGCAAACAGGTTGTATCCCTTTTTCGATGGGCGAGCCAGTTCGAGGCGGAGTTGCGAAGCGTCCACGCGCATATCGGGCAATGCCACCGGGATGTACGTCACCTCGGCGCCGCGCGCGTGGGCGAATTCCCGAATCCCGTTCACCGAATTGTGATTGTCGAACGTGAGCAGATAGCGCCCATGGGCGAACGGATACGACTCGCCGACGAGTTTCAGCGCGCCGCTGGCATTGGGCGTGAAGATGGCGAGATATTCATTCGGGTCGGCGTTGAAAAAATGCAGAACATATTCGCGCGCATGCTCCACAAGTTGCGTGGCGGCGAGCGAGGTGGGGTTCGTGGAGTGCGGGTTGCCGAACACATGCTCGGCGAGGAGTTTGTTGTGGCGCCGTAATTGCGAATCGGCATAGAGCCCGCCGCCGGTGTAATCGAGGTACACATGCCCGCCGAGATCGAGCCGCGAATATTCGGCGGCGCGCAGATCGTCTATGATTTTTGTGGTGGGATATGTGGGATAGGATTTCAAAAAATTGACGAACTCAACATCGGGTTTTTCCATGGGGCATCCTCGCGGCAATTATAATACTCCCATGCCTCGCATTTGCATTTTTCCTCGCGTGGAAGGATTCGGCGGCGTGACCTCCTTTCGACTCAAATTCGAAAAAGGATTGCGCGCCCGCAGGTTCGACGTGACCTACGACCTGGACGCATCGTCGGATGCCGTCCTCGTTCTCGCTGGGACGAAGCATCTGCCCCGGCTGCGGAAGGCGCATTCGCAGGGACGGCGCATTGTCCAGCGCCTCGACGGAATCAACTGGGTGCATCGCGCGCGCTGGTCGGGATTGCGCTACACCCTCCGCGCGATCTACGCCAACTGGAATCTTTCGTTCATTCGTAACCGCCTTGCAGATAACGTGATCTATCAAAGTCAATTCATCAAACGCTGGTGGGAGGATTGGTACGGCGCGGCGCGTGTGCCGTCGTCCGTTATTTTGAACGGCGTGGACCTCGATCATTATTCCCCGTTCGGCGCGCATGAACGCCCCGCAGATTTTTATCGCCTGCTCGTGGTGGAGGGCAGCCTCGCCGGCGGACTCGACGCGGGTCTGTTTTATTCCGTTGAATTGGCGAAACAATTATCGAAGAAACACCGCATTGAATTGGTGATCGTCGGCAAAGTGGATGCTCGCGCAAAGAATACCCTGGCAGAACAAAAGGATGTCAAACTCCGTTTTATCGACTCGGTGCCGCGCGAGGAGATTCCGTTCCTTGAACGATCGTCACATTTATTATTTTCCGCCGAGGTGAACCCGCCCTGCCCGAACTCGGTCATCGAAGCCATGGCGTGCGGACTGCCGGTCATCGGCTTCGATACCGGTTCGCTTTCAGAATTGGTGCAAGGCGACGCAGGCAGGCTTGCGCCGCACGGGGCGAACCCGTGGAGGTTGGAAAAGCCTGACATCCCGTCGCTGGCGGAGGCGGCGGAGGAGGTGTTGCGCGACAACAACCGCTTCCGCACATCCGCGCGGGCGAGGGCGGAGGCTGTGTTTGGGTTGGATGCAATGACGGATGAATATATGAAGGTGTTGTTGGAATAATTCGGTGGTCGAGTAGTCCCGCGTGATCTTCGCGGTACGTATCGAGACCACCGATGTAGACTTGAAAGGATTCCCCATGACCGACGAGATCACCACGTTCCTGAAAAAACATTTGCAATCGATTCAAGAAAACGACACAAAGACCTACAACGAAACCACTGCCGAGGATCTAACCCTTTACGAGTGGTGGATCACGCCGCATCGCATAGACGGGCTTCCCTTCCATGAATTCATGATGTCTTCCAATGCCGAGCGCGGGATGGTGTTTGGCGCGGAGGCGATGGGCAAAACCAAGACGCGGTTCGATCTTTCGAATTTACACATCCAACACTACGGCGATACCGCGATTGCCAGTTACACCCTGCTCATCAGCACGGCATCGGCAGAAGGAGTCAAAGTTGCTTCGCACAACGAAAGCCGCGTGATGATGAAACTTAATGGCGCATGGAAAGTCGTCCACGCGCACAAATCGCCGGCCTGGCAGGCGCCTCACACCCCATCATGATCCGTTACCCCGGCAGGCTTGCCCTGCAACAACGCGTACTCCCCGTCTACCGCGCCCCCTTCTTTGATTTGCTCGCCTCGCGTTGCGACGGAGGAATGAGTCTCTTCACCGGCGCTCCGCGTCCGAGCGAGGGAATCACAACAACTGACGAATTACGCAATACGCAGTACGTAGTGGGCAATAATCTCCACCTCCTCAGTGGACCTCTTTACCTTTGCTATCAACAAGGCTTGCTGGACTGGCTCGAAGACTGGAATCCCGACGCGTTGATCGTGGAGGCAAATCCGCGTTACCTTTCCACCTCTGCGGCGGTGACGTGGATGCACAAGCGGGATCGCCCGGTCATCGGCTGGGGGCTCGGATTTCCCTCTCCCTTAGGAAGATCGCGAAGCACTCCGAAGGAGAGGGTAGGGGTGAGGGTGAGGTCAGGCTTTTTGAGTCAATTCGATGCGTTGATCTCCTACAGCCAGCGCGGCGCGGACGAGTACGCTCGTTACGGCTTCCCGCTCGATTATTTGTTCGTGGCGCACAATTCCGTTTCCCCCTCGCCGACATGGGATATGCCAAAGCGACCTTCGACCTTTGATCCTCAACCCGTGGTGCTTTTCGTAGGTCGCCTGCAACTCCGCAAAAATGTGGATCTGTTGTTGGGCGCGTGCGCGGAGATTCAAAACGTGCGGCTGGTCATCGTCGGCGACGGACCCGACCGTGAAGCATTCGAAGCGCTCGCCGCGGAGATCTTCCCTTCGGCGGAGTTCGTTGGGGTAAAGCATGGGGAGGAATTAAAACCATATTTCGCCGGAGCGGATCTGTTCGTCCTGCCGGGCACCGGGGGGCTGGCTGTGCAGGAGGCGATGAGTCACGGACTGCCGGTCATCGTGGCGCGGGGCGATGGCACGCAGGACGACCTGGTGCGGGAGGCGAACGGCTGGCAGGTCCCGCCTGACGATTTCGACGCGCTGGTTTCTACGATGAAAGACGCGCTATCGGATGTAGCCCGCCTGCGAAAGATGGGGGCAGAGTCGTATCGAATTGTGAAAGAGGAGATCAATATCGAGAAGATGGCGGATGCGTTCGTGACCGCGTTGAATTCATTTTCTGGCTTGCGTTGAAGCAGTGCCGCGCAGGCGTATGGTCACAGTAAATTTATTTCCCAGCGTCTCCGCGACTCTGCGGCTAAATTTCACCGAAACGATTGGATCGCCTCTTCGAAATTGTTGTAGACCGGGATGTTCTGCACAAAGCCGGTGATGTTCAGGATGTAGTAGATATGCGGGTTCGAGCAGATCATCTTGAAATACGGGGACTTGTATTGTTCGACCTCGCGTTTGCGCATGTCTTCATTATCCTGCGGCGGGGTGAATAACTTGAACGCGCCCTGAATGGCGCGCAACCCCGCGCTGGATAGCACCTCCAGTTGCGAGGTATCGAGCAGGAGATGGCGGGCGCCGTCCTCGTACGCCTGGCGGGCGGAATCCAATAACTGCGCTTCGGTTGCGCCGTGCAGGTGACCGCTGAGATGCAGCACAGTGACGGAGACATCGCCCTGCACCTGTGAAGTGGTGATCGTCAACTCGCTCATGGTCATTCTCCTCTTGTAGCCGCAGAAACTACTCGTTCAGGTTTCGTTCCACGTTCACCCACATCTGCTCGCCGTTGGTGGCGATCTCCACCCAGCCGTTCCGGTCGGTGCGCAGCAGGGAATATTCCTTGATCGTTTCTAGCACTTCATCGTCGGGCATGCCGTTCTCGTCGCCTGCCGCCACGTTGAGCACGATCAGTTCGGGGTTCAGGTTGGCGACCCACTCCGGCGGGTTCGAAGGGGCATACCCGGAATCAGCGAGCGCGAGCACGCTCACCGGTCCCACGCTGGCGCCATCGCGGAGTTCGGCAAAGGCTTCGAAACTCGCGCCGATGGGCAACAGGGCGCGAAAGTTCTGCCACTCAATGATTAACACCGAACCGCGCGATCCCGTGGCGAGCACGCGCAATCGCGCGCCATCCCCGAGATCGAGGGTCTGGTCTTTTTCCGCGAAGGTGACCGGGACGGCTTGCAACGTGAGATATTCATACAACACGCGCGAGGAGAACGAACCCTGCCGGTTCCCGCCCCACAACACCGCGCGCGGCGGATACCGTTCGATCACGCGCGGCAACGCGGCAACCTGTTCCTCGTCCGGGTTGGCGATCACCAGCCAGTCAAGCGAGCGATCGAACGCCGAGACGCGCCGCCCCAGTTCGTCGGAGAGGATCGTGGCGCTGGGACCGCCGTTGATGAGCACCGTTTTGCCGGAGGGGGTCTTAATCAACACCGCGTCCGCCGAGCCGACATCCAAAAACGTGACGTGCAAGAGTCCATCGGCGATGGCGGACGCCGCGCGCCAGACCAGCAGGAGCGCGAGACTCAGCAGGACGACGGCGGTTCCCGCGCCGAGTGCGCCTGCTTTATCCCGTAGGGAGTGAATCCGCTCCCTGAAGCCGGACCCGCCAAACGTCAGCGAAAGAAGCGCCGCGTAAAAGAGGGCTACGAATCCGAACGAGAAATCCCCCAGAAAGATCGTCCCATGCGGGACGCGGTCAAAGAGTTCGACAACGCGGATCGTGTACAGCGTGAACGGATACGCCGCCCACGCCGCGAGTTGACCGAGGGGAATCCACACCAGGCTGAGGATCACCGCGATGCCGCCGAGGATCATCACCGCCGGTTGCGCCGGCAGGATGAACGGGTTGGCGATGAACGAGACGAGCGAGATGCGTTGGAAGTGATATGCCATGATCGGAATAGTGGTGAGTTGCGCGGCAAAGGTGAGCAGGACAAAGTCGGAGAGGGGTTGAATGAATCGTTCAACAGCGGAAAGTGGAAAGTAGCGGGCGAGCAGACGGGCTGTAAATTGCGAGAACGGTTCGGCGTAGAGGATCAACCCGAGCGTGGCGAAGAACGAGAGTTGAAAGCCGACATCCCAAATATACAACGGATTCCACAAACACATGCCCATTGCCACGACGAGCAGGGTGTTGAGCGCGAATTGCCGGCGCCCGATCTGCCGCGCGAACAGCGCGAGGCTTCCCATGATGGCGGCGCGCACGACCGCCGCATCGCCGCCGACGAGCAGGGTGTAGAAGACGATGCCGAACACGGCGAGCGCCGCTCCCCAGCGCGGACCGAAGAAGCGGCTGAACAGGGTGAAGAAGATGCCCGCAATGATGCTGATGTTGAACCCGGAGATGGCGATGATGTGCGCGGTGCCGGTGTTCTTGAAGGCTTGTTG
>CAYPCK010000099.1:0-7453 GCA_964409185.1 uncultured Anaerolinea sp.
AACACATCGCGACGCTCTACCCGCCGATACCGCTGTTTGAAGTCTTCACCGCGTTTAAGCGTCCCGCAGGTTTGTAGCACAAAACTCGCCCAACTGAGAAACCTGCGAGACGTTGAGCATTCGGGGGATGTATACTTAACCCATGCAAGCCCAGCCGTTCATACCGGGGTTTGGACTCGCCGACCCCGGACCGCTCTCGCGGTTTCTACCGGCGCTCGAGGAAGGGGTGATTGCGCGCTGGCTCCCGCCTCACGCCCCCAGTGGAAGCTGGCTCCTCGACCCGTTCGGATCCTCCCCCCGGCTGGCGCTCGAAGCCGCGCGGGCAGGTTACCGCGTGCTAGTAACGGTCAACAACCCGATCACGCGCTTTCTGCTCGACCTCGCCGCAAACCCTCCGCTTGAAGCGGATTTTAAAGCCGCGCTTGCCGAACTCGAAACCGCCAAAAAAGGAGACGAGCGACTCGGCGCGCATTTGCAATCGCTTTACCTCACCCCGTGCGAGGGTTGCGGACAGGAGATCGCGGCTGAAATGTTCCTGTGGCGCAAAGGGGAGGAGGCGCCGTATGCGAGGGTGTACACCTGTCCGTATTGCAACGATGCCGGCGAACGTGCCGCCTCCGAGCAGGATATCGAACGCGCGAAACGAATCGCTGCCACAGACGGACTGCACCGCTCCCGTTCGTTCGAGCGCGTGGCAAAACTCGACGACGATGACAGGGTCTATGCCGAGGAGGCAATCGAGCACTACCTGCCGCGCCCGCTGTATTTCTTGACGACCGTTATCAACCGCATCGAGGGGTTGAACCTCACTCCCGAACGAAAGCGAGCCTTGAACGCCCTGCTCCTCGTGGCGTGCGATGCCGGCAATACGGTGTGGGACCATCCCTCCTCGCGCCCAAGACCCAAGCAACTCAACATCCCGAATCAGTTCCGCGAACACAACCTGTGGATTCAACTGGAGCGTGGATTAAGTCTCTGGGCTGAAACAGGCTCACCCGTCGCGCTCGAAGCGTGGCCCCAACGGATTCCTGAAGGCGGCGGAGTGTGCGTCTACGAAGGTCGCTTGAAAGATTTGGCGCACGAAGTCAACAAGGAGATTCCCATCGCCGCCGTGATCGGGTCCATCCCGCGCCCCAACCAGGCGTTCTGGACGTTGTCGGCGTTGTGGTCGGGTTGGCTGTGGGGGCGCGAAGCCGTGGAACCGTTCAAAGTGGCGTTACGTCGCAGGCGGTATGACTGGGCATGGAACGCAACGGCGCTGCACGCCGCGTTCGCGCATTTGTTTGAGTTGTTGCCGCTTGGCACGCCGTTCTTTGGATTCGTTCCCGAACCTGAGCCGCCGTTTCTCACCTCGGCATTGACCGCCGCCAGCGCGGCGGGCTTCGATCTGAAGTCCCTTGCCATGCGCACCGAACACGACTCGATCCAGATCGTTTGGAATCGAGGCGAAACGTTAAAACGCGAAATGACGGAGGCAAATATCGAACATGTCCGCAATGCGATTTGGTCGCACCTGCTCGAGCGCGGCGAGCCTGCGAGTTATCTGCATGTACATGCCGCGGCGTTGATCGCGCTGGCAGAGGCGCACGCGCTGAAAAGGAGGGAAGTGGAGTTTGACGAGGCGATGCGGGCGACCAACGTTTTGATTCGCTCTGTTTTGGAAGAGCGCAATGAGTTTGTTCACTACTCGTCGGGCGAGAGTGTGGAGACTGGGTGGTGGGGCATGCGCGGGAATGCGGACTTAAGTCCACGCTCGGAACACTACGAATCGCTTTCCGACCGCGTGGAAGTTGCCATCGTCACCCATTTGCAAAAGAATCCCAAAAGTATTTATCTCGAAATCGAAGATATGCTCAACCAGCAGTTTCCCGGTTTGCTCACCCCACCCAAGCGAATGATTTACTCCATCCTTGAATCATACGCGATACGCGACGAAGGTAAATGGACTCTGCGTCCCGAGGATGTCGCTTCGGCGCGGCGGACGGAGCGCGACACGATCCTGCCGATGCTTGAAATCGTCGGCAGGCGACTCGGTTATGCGACCCGCCTCGTGGAGAAAAATCACGTGTGGGAGGAAAACAACGCGATCCAATTCGCGTTTTACGTGCTCGCCTCGGCGCTGGTGGGACGCGCCATCGCCGAAACGCCGTATTCTCCCGAACAGACCATCCTCGTCATCCCCGGCGGACGCGCCTCGTTGATCGCGTATAAAGCCGGGCGCGACCCTGCCCTTGCCGAACGGTTAAGAAAATACCGGTTGGTGAAATACCGGCTTTTGCGCGCCATGCTCGAAGTCCCGGTGTTGACGCGCGAAACGTTCGAAGAGCAGATCGCCAGCGACCCGCTGGAAAAATCCAAATCGCAGATGATGATGTTTTAATACGGCGGTGTGGTCTCGATACGTCCCGCCACGATCTTGCGGGACTACTCGACCACCGTCTGCAAACGACATGTATAAAAACATTCTCCCCCTCCTCTTAATTCTCCTGACCTCCTGCGTGACTGTCGCCGAGGAGGCGACGCCAACTGATGCGCCGCTTCTCTTCGTGACCTCGACCCTGCCTCCCACCCAGCCGGGTCTTGTCCTGCCGACGCCGGTTCCCCCCACCGCCACAGCGACTCTTGACCCCGCGGCGCCTACGCCCACCCCATCGTGCAGGGACGGCGCGGCATTCGTCGAAGATGTGACGATCCCCGACAACACGAATCTTTCGCAAGGGGAATCGTTCACCAAAACGTGGCGGCTACAAAACTCGGGCACCTGCGATTGGGTTGGCTACACCGTCGCATTCGACTCTGGCGAACGGATGTCCGCACCGGAGTCGGCGCCGGTTCCCGAAACCGCGGCAGGCTCCACCGTGGATGTTTCCGTCGGTCTCGTCGCGCCGGCGATCGACGGTCAATATCTCGGGAGTTTCGAACTGCGGAACGAACGCGGCGAAACCGTGCCGATCGGGATCGAAAACACCTTCTGGGTAAAGATCGTCGTAGGCGAAACCGCGGCGCAAATCGGCACGACGAATTGTTATTACACAACCAATTCCGAGTATGTCGAACAACTCGTTGACTTGATCAATCAAGCCCGCTCGGATGTGGGACGCTCAACGCTCACCCTCAATGAGCAACTCACCGTTGCGGCGCAAAGGCACAGCCTCGATATGGCATGCAACAACTTTCTCGAACACAGCGGCTCGGACGGCACGTGGACCGGCGACCGCGTGCGCGAGGCTGGGTACAACTCGACGTATTACCTCGAAGTCCTCGCCATTGGCTTGCCCGGCGACGCCATGAACCAGTGGAAGATCGACCCCATCAGTTGGGACTCGGTCCTCAATTCCCGCGTCATCGAGATCGGCGTGGGCTACGCGTTCGTCCGCACCAGCAGTTACGGCGGCTACTGGACAGTCGTGCTGGGAAAACCGTAAGAGTTATGCCGCCTTGGGTTCCAGATACACCGCCGGGATGTGCAGCGCATCCAGTTCCTTCTTCCCATTGAACAGCCAATCCTTAGGGCTGAAGAACGGGCTGTAGATGATACCTTTGGGCGTATCGCCGAACTGGTTGTTTTTATAAACGCAGTAACAGCGATGTACGAGCCCCTCCGCCAGCAATTCGTCGAGCGGTCTTCCCCAATCGGTTTTACGGAACCCCGCCAGCCGCGCCATTTTGTGGATCGCCTTCGCCCCGCCCGGCAATTTCACCTCGAAATGCTCGAACCCCTCCACCTGCACGAGATTGCCCCCCAACGCCACCGTGCCCCAGCGAATCCGCGGGGAGGTTTCCCATGAATCGTCCTCCTTGTCGTACATGTACATCTTCCCGCGGAACGAACATAACCAGCCCATTTTGCTCGCCGCTGAAAACAACTTCCCATCGCGCTCCTCGGCGAATTGCAAGCGCTGTAAATTCTCGATATCGTCGCGCTCGATACGGATGAAATTCGTCACCGCGCCGAAGCCGGTCAACTTGTTGAACAACCCCACGGCTTGAAAATTGGAGGTCTTGATGCGGTTGATATCGAACCCCAGGGCGATCATGACCGGGTCGCCCCAACGGCGGATGCGGTAGATCTTCGCCTCCAGCGCCGGGGAGGGCTGAATCAACAACTCCGCGTTGTCTGGCGTCCCCAACAAAAACGCCTGACCGGACTCCTGCACCCCGTGTTTGCCCGGCTTGATCGGCTTGAACGGTTTGAAAGGCTTGGGCTTTTTCTTCCCGTCCTTCTCTTTTTTATGACCTTTCGGTGACATAGATGCCTCCTCTATCGGTTTTGAATCAGTATACTACCTCCCCCAGCGCGGTTGCCAGTCTGAAATTGTGTTGGCGGTGAGGCGGGTCAACCCTGTGCCGTCCGGGCGGATGATGTAAATTTCGTTGTTGCCATCGCGGAAGGAGGTGAACGCGATCCAGTTCCCGTCCGGCGACCACGAGGGACCGAGGTTGTCGCCGCCGTCCGTGAGTTGCACCAAGCCAGTGCCGTCCATGTTGATGATGTAAATGTTGTGGTCGCCGGCGGGACCGCGATAGAAGGCAAGCCGCGTCCCATCGGGCGACCAGGTACTGCGTCCGCCCATGTTGTTCAAGTCTGTGACTTGTCTGATATTCGTTCCATCGGAATTCATCACAAACAATTGACGTTGCCCGTTTCGAGAAGAAGCGAATGCAATCATCGAACCGTCGGGCGACCAGGTTGGGTCAATGTCGTCGCGGTCGGTGAGCGGACGCGGGTTATCGCCATCGGGCTTCATCACCCAGAGTCCATCCCCGTGGTTGGTGAAGAGGATCAACTCTCCGCTGGGAGAAAGCTCGGGGGCGTAGAGACTGCCTAAATCGCGCGTGAGGCGTTGTAGTCCATTCCCATCTACGCCGATGGAGTAGATTTCGAATCCGCCACTGCGTTTGGAGGAAAAATAAACCGTCTGCCCATCGGGTGAAAGCGACGGATAAAACGCAGTCGCCTCGAAACTGGTGAGTTGTTCCCGCCCCGATCCATCGGCGTTCATGATGCAGATTTGGTCAATCTGCTTGACATAGCAAACGAAAACGATTTTGCCTGTCGGTGGAGGTGAATCGCCAAAACTCGGAACGGGAAAAGGAATCGAAGTGGGAGGAATTGAAACGGTTGGCGCAAGTAATGTTGGTGTGGAGAAATCGAAGATTGGAGAATTGGCAGTTGAAGTCGAAGTGGCGTCGGCGGAAACGAGTTGTGTCGTCTGCGAAGGCGGCACGGGCAGGTTTTGCACGATGTATGCAAACCACGCGATAACTCCACAAAGAACAATGACGCCACATCCCAATCCGCCAAGTAAAAATTTATCGAGGGTTGAAAAAAGTTTTTTTGATTCCATCGTGCGATGGATTGTACTTGAAAAGCGCTTGTGTCACCCTGAGGGAGCGTTTGTCGCGACCGAAGGGTTTCGATCGTCGTGTTAGAGATGCTTCGCTATGGCTCAGCATGACACTCTCCCGCCATCTACTTCAACACGTTGCGCATGACAGGCGAATAATCGGGGAATATCTCATTCGTCGCGGAATTATTTAGACGCTTCACCAAAATCTCCGAAAGGATATCGCGATAATCGGTCGTGACCGCCAGATCGCCGGGTCCGATCATTTGACCGTCCTCCAGCCCCGGCCACTCGCCGTGGACCTTGCCGCCAGCCACGTTCCCGCCCATCACCATCATCATGCTGCCGTGTCCGTGATCGGTGCCGAGACTCCCGTTTTCAGAGGCGCGGCGACCAAATTCGGACATAGTGACCACAGTCAGATTTTTCATGTGATCCTGCATATCCGCATGGAACGCCGCTATGCCGTCGGCTAGATCTTTCATCAGATTCGGCATCAATCCTGTTGTTGAGCCTTGCGCAAAGTGAGTATCCCAGCCGCCCACGTCAACGGCGGAGACTTCGAGCCCGACTTCCGCTTTGATGAGCATGGCGGTTTGTTTGAGGGCGAGACCAAATTCTGAATCAGGATACTTTGCGTTGCGAGAGGCAGAATACGTCAACGGGTCGAGCGTTTCCAACGTATCCATAATCGAAAGCGTATCCTGTCCCAGCACATCATCCGCATAGACTGTGTTCAATGCCGCACGCATTTGTTGCAAAGCGCGCTGGTCACCGCCGAGATGAAAATCTGCAATCGAACGCAACGCGGAAACTGGAACCGATCCGCTCAAACTCCGTTGCGGACGCGTGCCCATCCCCACTGCGCGCAGAGGTGACGAGTTGCCCGTGTCCAGCGTGGCGAGATGCCGTCCGATCCAACCTGAGGCGGGACCGCGTTCATTCTCCACGCCGCGCTCCATCAGCTCCATCGCCTTGAAGTGACTGCGCGACTCATCGGGCGCACCGCAGGCATTGATGATGGCGAGTTGGTTCGATGCCCACGAATCAAGCAAGGCGTTCATCGAAGGATGGAATCCAAAGAAGCCATCCAAGTCTAAGACTCTTTCTTCTTTCTTCTTTCCTGCATCATCAGGTCGCGGAATCCCCAGCGTGGGGCGCAACGCGTAGTACGCGTCTTCGCCGTGCGGCACGACCATGTTCAACACGTCCGCCGCGCCGCGCAGGAAGATGACGACCAGCACGTCGCCGCGCGGGGCGGTGTTGTGAGGCGCGAAGGCGAGGCGGGGCATCCAGGATTTTTCGATTAGAGGTAAGGTTTGTAACATGGGTAATCTCCAAAATTCTCCCTCATCCCCAGCCCTTCTCCCGAGGGGAGAAGGGAGCCAGAGTCCCCCTCTCCCTTTGGGAGAGGGGTTAGGGGTGAGGGTGTACTATCTCCACTGAAATGCGGGCGAGGCGATGATGCCTGCGGCAAGGACTTGCAGTATCTCTTCGGGCGTAGCATCCGCCGAGGAAACGGAATCAATCAACCTGTCGCGTTCGAGGCGTGCGAGGGGGGCACCCAAAAGTAATGAGGTGAGCGAATCCACATCGTCTTCGAGAATGCCCGTAGATGAGACATCCAATAATTGATATAAATTATTTTGCGTGCCAGCGATCTCATTGCGCAACAACTCAAACGCGAACTGCCAGCGCGGCATGAGGTTGCTTTGCCACGGCGCGCTGGCATCGGGGTAGCCATCGGGCGTGGGCAGTCCAAAATACGGCTGACCCATGCGGATGAGATAGTCCTGCAAAGCGCCGTCAGTTTCGCTGTTGGTGAGTCGCAATGCCGAGGCGATGAAATTCGCGGGGCGTTTGTATTTCGGCTGCGCGAGCGCGAGACCATCGAGCAGGATCACCCGCAGGACGGATTTGATATCGCCGTTCGTATCGAGAAACGTTTGCGCGGCTTTCCCGACGATTGCCTGCGGCGGATCGTCCGCGATGAAGCGACGCGTCAATTTGGTTGCAATGAAGCGCGCAGTGGATGGATGCCTCACGAGATGCTCGATGACCTGCTCCGCTTCACTCTGACCGTTCGGCTGGATCGCCAAGCCCAG
>CAYPCK010000100.1:0-7394 GCA_964409185.1 uncultured Anaerolinea sp.
ACATCGGGCTTGAATGATTCAACCGAATGTTTCAATTCGGCAAGATTTTCTTTTTCCTGCCTCGGAAATTTGAGAAAAAAATCGAGCGGTTTGTAGTAATGAATATCCGCGGTCAGGTGCAGCGAGCGCGTGACATGCCCCGAACGAATCTCGTCCTCCGATTTCACTCCGTATCTGCTGGTGAGCACCCGCACATCATGCCCGCGGGCGCGCAGTTCGTCCGTCGCTTCGCGGCACAACTGTTCATACCCGCCCAACTCGTACGGCGGATACTGGCTGGTGACAAAAAGAATCTTCATCCGCGTGATTTCCGAAACAATTTGCGGAGCGCGTTCATCCAACGAGCGCCCAGCCAGGATCTCGCCATGAAACCGATCCACGAGCGATTAACAAATAACGAAGGCTGGAATCGCAACGCTTGCAAAAAGAAAGCGCGCGCCAACCGCATGTTGCCCTGCCCGTAGGCGAGCAAGCCAAAGGCATGGTAGGCATTGGCGTACGCCGTCCGTTTCAAGCCCGCGCTGAATTTTATTTCCCGCGCCTGGAATAATTTATCCAGCAGGTCGAGAGTGACGCGCGCGTTGTGATCGAGGCGGATCGAGGCAAACTCGCCTCGATAGCCTTTTGGCTGGTCGCCGCATGCCAGTTCGTAGAACGTCTCCAGTTGCGTCAGCAATACGGGATGGGCAATCGCCATCGAGCGCAAACATTCATACGCGCGGACATCGTTATGGATTTGCAAATATTCCACCGCGGATGCGAGATAGGCGCGCCCATACGCGCGACGCTGTCCCCCGCTCCATTCCTCCGTTCGGGCTGGTTCGGCTCCGAAATGTTTTTTCACCACCTTCAAGCGGTTTTCGAACTGCCGCGCCGGGTCGGTGGACATACTGCCCGGCAGGATGCGATGACGGGTCAGGATGTCGGTCGTATGCACGACCGTGAATTGGCTGGTGATCCTCAACCACATATCGAGGTCTTCGAGCGCGCGCAAAGAGGTGTCGAACCACCCGACCTTGTCGTAACACTGTTTGCGGACGAACATCGATTCCGGCACGAGAAAATTCCCGTCCACGAGCGCCCAATACAGTTTTTCCGGGGCAACCGTCCGCGCTTCGACCTGGGGCAACGGGTTGTTCTCGTGATCCACGAAGCGGTAGCCGCAGTACACACCACCGGCTTCCGGGTGTTTGTTCAAGAGCGCGACCAGTGTTTGCGCAAAACCCGGTTCGTACATATCGTCCGCGTCGAGCACGCCGATGAATTCACCCTTCGCGGCGGCGATACCGGTATTCCGCGCGGCAGAAAGCCCTTGGTTCTGTTGGTAGATCGCGCGCACCTCCGCGCCGAATGCGCCGATGACCTCCCGGCTGTCATCCCGCGAGCCGTCGTCCACGACGATGATCTCGCAGTTGGGATAGGTCTGACCCAACACACTGCGGATCGCGTCCGCCACATATTGGGCGTGGTTGTAGTTTGGAATGACGATGCTGACGAGGGGTAGATGTTCAGTCATGGAAGCAGACATACGCGCGGAATGAAGCGTTAAAGATCGCGGACCGGGCGGCGTTCGATCACCGCGTGGAAGACGCGTTCGAGCCGGGCGAGATAACTATCCCAGGAGAATTTTTGCACGGCGGTCTCGCGCGCCGCGTTCCCCAGACGGGAACGCATCTCCGCATTGACGATCAAGCCGTGGATCGTTTGCGCCATGGCATCCGCATCGCCCGGCAGGACCAACCTGCCGTTCTCGCCGTCCTGAACGACATCCACGATCTGACCGATGGAGGAGGCGACCACCGCCAAACCGGAGGACATGTATTCGAAAAGTTTCAACGGGGAAAGCCACATCTCCTGATCCATGGGCGGATACGGCACAACGGCAATATCCGCGGCCGCCATGTACTGCGGCACATCGGCGTGCGGGACGATGCCTGTAAAGATGACGGAATCGCCAAGCCCAAGCTCGGATGCCAAATCAGCCATCGCCGCGCGGCGCTCGCCATCCCCCACCAAAACAAGGCGGGCGTTTGGGTGGGTTTTGATAATTTTCACGAAGGCGTTCAACAAGGTCGGCACATCATGCCAATGGAAAAAATTTCCCACGAACAGGATCACCGGCTCATCGCCCAACCCAAGCCGCGAGCGGACGCTTTCTCTTGCGCCCGCTTCGGGTTTGAAGCGATCCACATGAACGGCATTGGGAAATACGACTATTTTTTCGACGGGAACTTTCCAGCGGTTCGCCAGATGACGCCGGCCGGCGTCCGTCACACAGATCACACAGTCCGCCGCCTTCAGGTTATAGCGGAGAATTTGTTCGGCGCGCCAGCGGAGCAAGCCGGTCAACGATTTGTTCATGACGTCCAATTCCATGATCTGGTCGGCTTCGAAAAAAATCACGTAGGGAAGCCGAAGTCGCTTTGCCGCCATCGCCAGCCCCGAGTTATACAAGCCATTGCGTTCGTAGATCACGTCCATGGAAGTTAACCCAAGGCAGGCGGCATCGTAATAACGGTAATTGGAAAATATATTGAGGTACGGGATGTGAAATAATTGTTGGATTCGCCAGACAACCTTGCTCGTGAACGAAAATAAAGGCGAGCCCGACCAGGAGCGACGAGCAGGTTGCTCTGCGTTTGGGTCGTCCGTGATGATGAAATCATCCACGCCGGCGGGAGCGGCAAAGGTGAGGCTGTGCCCGCGGTTGCTCAACCCCCGCGATAAATTTCGTTGGATGACATAGGTCGCATCCGCGGGTTTTTCATTCATTGCATCGCGGAACGGCGCCCACTCTGGGAGACCGATGGCGATCTTGAGCTTTTTATTCAATGCGTCAGACATGAAAGAATGTTTCGTTGAGAATTTTTATGGCAACCGATGGTTATTCCGAGATCTCGCCGCGCGCAATGTATTCCGCTTTGTTCCCCGCATTCTGAAGGATGCGGGCGGGCACGCCCACCGCCAAACTGTTCGGCGGCATATCCTTGACCACCACCGCGTTGGCGGCAACGACGCTGTGATCGCCGATGGTGATTCCGCCCAGCACTTTCGAACCGGTGCTGATGTGGACGTAATCGCCGATGGTCGGGCGCTGTCCTTCTTCGCGCTTCGCTCCGACGGCAACATCTTGAAAGACCAGGCAATTCCTGCCGATCCGTTCCGCATCCACATAGGTGCCGTGTCCGTGCATGATCACCAACCCTTCGCCAACCGTTGACGCGGAGGTAATCAGCAGTGTTTCCAGAGGCGCTAGAAACAATGTAGCAAAAAAAAGCAGGACGCGGTCCCAAAGCCGGGCAGGGGTACCCAGCCGAAAATAGAGAAGGTTTCGGAATTCTTCGAGATTATCCCCGTACACGAGCGCTTGAAGTTTAGACTTCATGTCGTCCTGGGTTTTCTGCCGGTAAATCATCCACAACCAGCGGTTGACATCCGCTTCGATGACGCTCCGGGCGGGCGACCGTGTCACCAGCAACCAAAGGGGCAACAACCTCAACCTGCGAATGACGGATTGGATTTTTCGGTTCATGATCGCACGCCTCGCCTCAGGATGCGGACGGCGGATTCGCCGCGTGCGACTCTTTCACCCGCACGCCGTCCCGCTTGATGATCCGCGCGGACAAGCCTGCCACCGTACAATTGGAAGGCACATCACGGGTGACCACGGCATTTGCGCCGATGACCGCGTTGTCGCCGATCGTGACGGGTCCGAGGATTTTGGCTCCCGCGCCGATATACACATTATCGCCAATGCTGGGCATGCCGCCCTTATCGTCTTTGAACCCGATCGCTACGCCGGGATTCACCCAACAGTTCTCGCCAATCCGTTCCGCGGCGATGATGGTTCCAAAACCTGCCCGGGCAAAAAACCCCGGCCCGATGTTGATCGGTTCGGCAAACCGCAGCGCCACCTTGAGCGGCGGGTAAAAAATTTTCGCGAGCGACAAAAGCACACTGCCGCGCAGACCGGAAAATCGCCCGATGCGCGCATAGAACAGATTGCGAAATTCAGGACGAGCATTGAGCAACCAGACAAGCAGGTTGACGGGCGAAGTCTTGCGGAGGCGGGGTTTGTAGACCTGGAACCACCTCAGCATATCCTTCTCGATCACGGCTCGGCTGGCTGACCTTCTAAAGAGGAGAATGTGAGGGATGGCTATTAATTTTGTGATCATAGGTTCACCATGAATATCGAGATTTTGTTCGTCACGTTCAAACTCAACAGAACTCCAGAGGAGGAGGTGCGAGATAGTTTCTCTACGACACTCTCAGGACTTTCTTATAAACATTCAAAAAATTTCCGCACACCGAAAGCGGGCGAAAGGGTCCCTGTTCGTACGACCGACGCGCCGCCTCTGCCATTTGCGAGCGCACAACAGGGTTTTCGATCAGATGGTTAATCTTCTCCACGAGACACCCCGCATCGGCAGGCGCGCACAACAATCCGTTCGCGTTATCTTGAATCAGTTCGGGGATGCCGCCCACGTTCGTCACCACGATGGGACGCCCGTATGCCATCGCCTCCACCAGAGAGACAGGCTGACCCTCCAGAATCGAAGGCATCACAAAGATATCCGTTTGTTCCATGATCCGGGAGAGTTCCGCCCGCGATCGAAATGCGCCCACAAAGATTTCGTTCCCATCCAACCCCAGGCGATTGGCATGAAGCACAAGCTCATCGCGCAGGGGACCTTCGCCATAGATCCTCAAAGAAACCTCGGGATGTTTTTCACGTATCAACTTGAGCGCGTCCAGCAAATAGACCAGTCCTTTGGTTACATACAACCTCGCGGTCGCGGTAAGTTGAATACGAGCGCCTTTGTCATCCATCTTCCACGCCCGGAACCCTGATTCCAGCGGGTCGGGCACCAGAGGTCCTTGAACCACGATGGGGCGGGTCACCCCGCAGATCGTTCGTAGCCCCTCCGCGCTTTTCTCCGAAACCGCTACAACCACATCCGCCTTGTTGATGTTCTTTTCAAACCCATGCCACCAGTCGAATTGCGGGTCGGGCGTCTGATGCTCTTCATACACGATGGGCAGTTTCCTGCCGTGCGCCCAATCGATCACAAATAAAAGGCTGGTCGTATACCCTTGAATGTGCAGAATGTCGGGCTGCCAGGCGGCTTTCCAATAATTCATCATCAAGCGGACAAACGGTTTGCGCCAATCGGGTCCCACCACCCCATTCATCATCCTCCCACGGAACCAATTCCGAGCGCTGCGATAAGCATCTCCCGCTGGCATCCGTTTCGCAAGCATGACAGCCAGCCCAAGCAACCACAGCAATGGGGTGGCAAGCCGCGTCAACCCATTCAGGATTCGTTCTTTTGTCGCCCAGTCGGAGGCGGGCAATGAGATCGCGGCGGGCAATTGATAAACCTTCACCGCTGTCTGCCGCAGGCGCGACAGATACTGGTTACCGGGCGGCACCCATGCCGTGGACAAGATACTCACCTCGTGCCCCATTTGCTGAAGCCCAATGGCGAGGGTAATGGTGTATTCCTCCAAGCCGCCCAACTCCTGCATATCATACAGGATCATCCCGATTTTCAATTAGACACCTTCGTAATGGTCACAATCAGGTTATAGATCGCATCCATAATGGTTTCTCACAACGTTTATTCCCCGGCAAGCAACTTGACCTGAATCCGCGACTCGAGTTTTTTCAGGTCATCCATAATTTGGCTTTCGCTGGCGGCTTTGATCACCACATGTCCCAAACGGTCAGGACCCAAGCGAAAGGCTGGCACAGACTCGCCGCGCTGGTAGTCCATCACAGTTTCGATCACGTCCAACCCGCTTTCGTCCACATCGATGCGGTCCAACACCCCGCCGCTTTCGGAAGTGATGAGCAGGTTGCCGCACGGATGATGGGATGCAAATTGGGCATCCGGTTTGGCGCCCAAACTCAACTCCAGGATATACCCGTAATAATCCATATCATAATGCGCCGAAACCAATTCGGGCAGGCAGGTGGCGCCCGCGCGCGCGCCGATCTCCAACACATACACCTGGTCGCCGCGCAAAATAAAATCGGCGTTGATCGCGCAGGTGGTCAACCCTAACGCCCTGATCGAATGGGTCAACTGGGTCCGAACCAGCGCCTGAATATTTTCCGGTATCGAATACGGAACGTAATGCCCGATCGGGACATCCGTCTTGCCGTGATAGAGAATATCGCCATGCGGCATGATGAATTGCGCTTCGCCGTCTATCACCGCCGCCTGCGCGCCAAATTCCACGCCGCTGATGAATTCCTCCACGAGGAAATACTTCTGGCGTGTGGCGCTCATCACATATTCGAACGCATGCGGCAGGTCCTCCGCGCGGTCCACGCGAATGATACCGCGGCTCCCGGAGGTATCCACCGCCTTGCAGATGACCGGCTTTTCGAACAGGTCGAACGCCTGATGCAACTCACCCAGCGTGGCGACTTCACGAAACCGCGCGGTGCATACTCCTTCGGATTCGAACCGCCGCTTCATTTCCCTTTTATTGGTTGCCAGCACCCCAGCCGATTCTGAAATCCCCGGCAGACCCAACGCATCGCAGACCACCCCCAACGCCCGAACCGCCGCATCGGTGCCGGTGGTGCAGACGCGATCCACGCTTTCTTCGCGCGCCAACTGCACGATCGCTTGAATATTCGTTGTGTCAATGTGGCAGGCTTTGTCGGCAAGGCGAAAACCGGGATACTTCCCCGCCGAACTGACGACCAGCGCGGCCATGCCCATTTCTTTGGCTTTACGAATCAGCGGGACCTGGTAAATGCCAGCCCCAAGAATTAGCGCTTTTTTCATGAGTCATCTATGGTGGAGTAAAAAGAAATAGAACGATGATGCGACGCGTCAACTCGATTGCAACGGGAGGAGGCGGGAGGCGAACGTTTGAATGGCTTGAACCCTTCGCAAAGGGCGAATGTCGCCAGTGGAGGTCATGACCGTCTGGAAATCCGCCTCGACCTGTTTCATATCGAACCACTCCGAAAGTTGATCCCAGGCTTCGAACAGGGGCCACACCGCTTTTTTTCCGTGGGCTTGCAGGGGCGCGAAATCGACAGCCACCTGAACGTTACCAAACCCTTTGAAGAAACGATTCCGCAGGGAGGCGGGGACCCGCTGCGCAAGCCGTTTCTTCAGAAAATAACGGCCCGTCATGATATAAGGATCGGCGGCGTATGATCCCGGAATGACGGCGAGCCTGCCATAATGCCGGCGAAAGACTTCGCCCAACAGCCTGCGGTTATCGAGAACTGCCAATGGGAGAGAGAGGCAAAATCGCGCGTACGCCCGGTCTAAAAACGGTGTTGCCACGCCCCTCCAATAATCCTTCAATGTGGAAAGAAAGCTGATGAATGTTCTCTGCCTGCTCCACAATTCCAGATACGT
>CAYPCK010000101.1:0-7365 GCA_964409185.1 uncultured Anaerolinea sp.
TCAAGAATTTTCAGCGCCTCCTCGAGCATCGGAATCGCATCGGCTTCCCTGCCTCGGCGCACCAAATTCGCCGCCACGCCCGCCAGTCCCCACCCGATGTGAAGCGGGCTGTTCCTTTTCCGCGCATCGTCAAGCAATGTGTTTTGCAGGTTCAATCCAAATTCGATATCACCCGAAAGGAATGCGCTCTCCGCCAGCAACACCGTGCTATCGCCCCACTGACGCGAATCGCCGAGTTCCTCGCACAGTCTCTTTGATTCAGAGACGTGGGCACGGATCTCATCCCATTTTCCAACGCTTACCTGATACACACTCGTCACCACACCGACGGTGATGAGGTTCGAGGGTTGGTTCACTTCCTTCGCCACCGCCAGGGCGCGCTCGACGTAACGCTCCGCCAGCGGGTGCAAACCTGCCAGCCCGGCGAGCACCGCCATGCCCGAGTATGCGTTTGCCAGTTCCGGCGAAGTGCCCGCCTTCTCGGCGGAGTTGAGGAACTGCAGGATCGAATACATGATCGGCAACGTCTCGTTGGCGTAAAAATACATCCGCCCGATTAACTCGTACAACCGCGCCATTTCCAGCGAGACCTCCCGGTCGACACCGCGCGCCGAGCCGATGCGGGATGGAACAAACCGATGGAAGACTTGGCGGACGACCGGCACGATCAGCCCCAGGGCAAACTGCCCCGGCGACTTCGGCAGGGGTTTGCCCAGCGAAAGAAAGGCTTCACGGATGTGCCGCTCGCAATCGGGCAACAAGCCCAAGCCGTAATACGCCAGCCCGATCTGCCCGTGCCAGCGCGCGCGCCGCGCCTTGCGGTCGCGCGCCGCCTCCGCGCCTTCGGCTTTAGGCAGTTGCGCATCCCATTTTAGGGCGTCGCTGAAAAATTGAACCGCCTCCCGGTTGGCATAATTTTGCATCGCCTGTACACCCGCCTTCTCAAGGTACATGACCGCTTTTTCGATGGCGGGGTTGGTTCGCGAGGGCTGCGACTCCTCGACGGCTTGCGACCAGTGATATGCCAGCAGGGTGTAGAACGAATCAAGGTTGCTTTCGTTGTTCGCCTCGATCCACTCCGCCACCGATTGGTGCAGTTGCCGGCGCTGGGAGAACAGCATCAGGTTGTACGCCACCTCCTGCGTGACCGCGTGCTTGAAAATGTAAGCCAGGTCCGGCGTCTCCGATTCGATCAGGGTCAGGCTCAAGCGGGTCAACGTTTCCATGTACTCGCGCAGGGACGGTTTGTCCGAATCGATCGGGTACACCGCCTGCAAGACGCGGAAAGCGAAGATGCGCCCGATCACGCTCGCCACTTTCAACGCGAGTTGTTGCGAGGGGTCGAGGCTGTCGATGCGGTTGGTAATGGCGGCTTGCAGGGTATCGGGCAATGCCAGCCCGCTGTAATCGGTGAAGTGTTCATTGATTCGCGCCTCGTGGTCTTCGATGATGAGCAGTCCCGAGTCGCGAAGGGCATAGGCAAGTTCCTCGGCGAAGAACGGATGTCCCTCCGATTTTTCACGGATCAAACTGCCCACCGACGGGGGGACCGACTTCACCCCTAACCGCTGACACACCAGCGACTCGACATCATCAAGCGGCATCGCTTCGAGGCGGACCAGTCTTGCTCCGGGCGAATCCAGGATCTGACGGACGAGGCTCGGTAACGGCTCGGGAAGCGGGCGCGTGTTGAGCGCGAGGAGAACGGGTCGTACCTTTTGCTGAACATCCGCGAGCAACGCCAACGACGCCGAATCGAACCAGTGCAGGTCTTCCATGACGATGAGCAGGGGCGCTTCGCGCGCGGCGTGGTTGAGCAGACGCGTCAACAACTCGCGCGTATTGCTCGCGCGGATCTCGCCCGCCATGGCAGAGGTTAGTTCATTTTCGGGGAACGGGATCGGCAGGAGCACATCGAGCAGGGGCGCATACCGCGCCAAGTCCGGGTCGACGCGCGTCAACTTCGCCGCGACCTTCTGTTGAATCTCCGCCCGGTCCCGTTCGCTAAATTCCTGTTGGGCGGTGAGTTCGTCCACCTCGAGAATACGATGAAAGATCGGGCGCCATGCAAAGTACGGCGTATTTTTCTCGATGGCATCCCCTTCCCCGCGCGCCATGTTCACGCGCAAGGTTTCCGCCTGGCGGGTCAAATCCTCGAACAAACGCGATTTTCCGATCCCCGCCTCGCCTTGAAAAATCACCGTCTGGCACATTGCGCCGCGCGATAATTCCTGCAAGGCATTGCCAAGCAGGATCTTTTCCTCCTGGCGGCCGATCAATTCCGCCCGCGGGCGAATGACGCTTCGCTTGACTTCCAGCGGATGGAAGACTTCGACCGGTTCCGCGCGTCCTTTCACCCGTTGCGGCCGAATCACTTGAAAATCAATCCCGTCTTTGGCGCTGTCGTACGTGGCGCGGTCGCACAGGATGGGAATCTTGTGCTCGCCGATGAGTTCATCTTGTTGCGCCGCCGCTCCCATCAGCCGCGCCGACAAATTAACGGCATTGCCGATGGTGGTGTATTCGCGCCGACTCTCGTTGCCCACCGAGCCGCAGAAGATTCGCCCGGTGGCAACGCCGATCACACTGCGCACTCCCAAGGCGTTTAATTCCTTCCGTATCAAGAGCGCCGCCTGCACCCCGCGCGCGGGATCATCCTCATGCGAGAAGGGCGGCAAGCCCAGCGCGGCGACCAGCGTGATTCCTTTATCGTCCACGTTGATCTTGTTGATGCTCCCCTCGTAACGGTACACGGACCGCTGGAGCAGGCGGACAATCTGTTGAGAAAATTCCAGTTCGGTGTCCTGGTCGAGGTCGGGCAGATTGATGAAAAGCACGGTCACGCGGCGCAGTTCGGCGATCCATGCGGTTTGACCCGCGGTGAGGCGGTTGATGATGGCGCCGGGGATGTAGGGTCGCAGCGAATTTTCCACTCCGCCAGGGATGACTGGCGCCTCGGGCGTTTTGAAAATGGACGAGGGTTTGTTGAGCGCGTTTAACCGTCCGCCTTGCGCGATGGTTTCTTTCAACTCGAATTCGACGGGTTCAGCAATACTGTCGTTGCGGATCAATTTCCACGCCGAGGGGGTGACGAGTATCTCTCCCGCTTTTGCGAGTGTGTTGGCGATCCCCACTTCCACGAGCGGGTTGCCGGTGAGCAGGAACTCCCAGCGGTTGAACACCCCGCCGACATGCGCGGCGGTGATCGAGCCCATGCTCACGGCAAGTTTGAGATACAGGTTTGCGTCCTCCGCCCTGTAGTTGGTCAATTTTTCGCGCACGCGCAACGCGCATTCCGCGGCGCGCATCGTCCACTGCCATTGGTCGGCGCGGGTGGGCGGGGCAATCTCCCCGTCGTCTGAGGCGATGTTCCAGACGGCGATGACCGCGTCGCCCGCAAATTTCACCACATCCCCGCCGTATTCATGGATGATATCTATCAACTGACCGAAGTATTCGTTGAGGATGCGCGCCAGACTCTCGACCCCGGTCGGACCTTTTTCGGCGAGCCTCTCGGTGAGCAGGGTGAAACCCGAAATATCGGCGAACAAAACAGCCGCTTGAAATTCTTCCGAGGCGGGAGAATCAATCGGCGTGGGGTCGGCGATGATCCGGTGCTGAATCATGCGCGGGACGTAGCTGGCGAGCACGTCGGTCAGCGCGGGGTTGGGCATGCAATCTCCGAAGATACGAATTCGATGCGAGAATCATACCCCATTCCATCTCTGATTGGAATGGAACGAGTTTTCAATTCCATTTCGATAAAATGGCTTACAATCGGCGCATCGCGCACAGGAGCACAGCCATGCAATTGACCGAAGACATTCAAAAACAAATATTGGGTTTTCAGCAGACCGAGATCACCGAATATCACATCTACCAACGCATCGCGCGATCGCTGGGTTCCGGCAAAAACGCGACAGTGTTGGAGCAGATCGCCGCCGACGAGATCCGTCACTACAACGAGTGGAAGATATACAGCGGCAGGGACGTGCAACCCGCATGGCTCAAGGTCTGGTGGTATCACGCGATCAGCCGCCTGTTCGGGTACACCTTCGGCATCAAACTCATGGAGCGCGGGGAGGAAGAGGCGCAGAAGAATTACGCTTCCATCGCGGCGATCATTCCCGACGCGGCGCGACTGCAACATGAAGAGGACGAACACGAGCAGAAACTGATCGGGATGCTGAGCGAGGAACGCCTCGAATACGCCGGGTCGGTGGTGCTCGGGCTGAACGACGCGCTGGTGGAATTGACCGGCGCGCTGGCCGGACTTACGCTTGCCCTGCAGAATGTGAAGTTGATCGCCCTTTCGGGTTTGATCACCGGCATCGCCGCGGCAATGTCCATGGCGGCGAGCGAGTATCTCTCCACGCGATCTGAAAAAACGGCGAAGAACCCGGTCCGCGCGGCGGTGTATACGGGCATCGCGTATATTTTCACCGTTATCCTCTTGATCCTTCCGTATCTTCTATTTGAAAATTATTTTTTCGACCTCGCCTGGTCGCTGACCACCGCCGTGCTCATCATCGCGGCGTTCAACTTTTACATCTCCGTTGCCAAGGACGAGCCGTTCCGCGAGCGATTCCTTGAAATGGCGGGATTGAGCCTCGGAGTGGCGACGTTCTCGTTCGTGATCGGGTACTTGATCCGCTTATGGCTGGGGATCGAGATTTGACCCTCACCCTGCCCTCTCTCTAAAAGGAAGAGGGATGATACGTAATGAAAATTCTCACGGTAGACATCGGCACAGGCACGCAGGATATTTTTCTTTACGATTCGAATCTCGACCTCGAGAACGGATTCAAACTCGTCCTGCCTTCGCCGACCATGATGGTTCATCGGCGCCTGAAACAATCGCTTCACCTTCGGACCCCGATCCTGCTCAGCGGACATCAAATGGGCGGCGGACCGTCGGCATGGGCGATTGAAGAGTACGCCCGCGCAGGGATTCCCGTGTACATGACACCCTCCGCCGCGACGACGTTGAATGATGAATTGGAGAAGGTAGAGGCGTTGGGGATAAGGATAGTTTCTGAGGATGAAGGTAGAAAGTTGAAAGTGGAAAGTTTGGAGTTGAAAGACTTCGATTTCGAGTTGATTTCCAAGACCTTCAAAGATTATGGCATTTCGTTGGATGATCTATCGGCAATCGCCGTTGCTGTGTTCGATCACGGTAATGCGCCTGCGGGGGTTTCAGATCGTCAATTCCGTTTTGACTATTTGGATGAAAGAATTAAAGAAAAGAATTCGCTTTCCGCGTTCGCTTCTCTTTCAACCGACATTCCAAGAATCATGACGCGCTTGCAATCTGTGGCAGACTCGGCGGGTGAATTGCCTTGCCCGTTGGTGGTGATGGATACGGCTCCCGCGGCAGTGTTGGGCGCGAATTTTGACACTCAAGTGGTGATGCGTAAACAGAAGATCATTTGCAACGTCGGTAACTTCCATACACTGGCATTCCGTTTGGGCGAGAGAGGAATCGAAGGCGTCTTCGAACATCACACCGGCGAGATCGATCTTGTAAAACTCGAATCACTCCTTCGTAGGTTGGCTGATGCTACGCTGAAACATGAAGATGTGTTCAACGATATGGGTCACGGCGCGTTGATGTATTCGGAAGATGTGTTTGAATTCGGCAAGGATGAGTTTGATGTGGTGGTGACAGGTCCGAGGCGTTCGTTATTCTCCCTCACCCCCAGCCCCTCTCCCAAAGGGAGAGGGGGGAGTCTGCGCCCCTATTTCGCCGTTCCTTTCGGCGACATGATGATCGCGGGGTGCTTTGGTCTGCTGGCAGCTACGGCGGAGGTATTGCCCGAATTGCGAGAAACAATTCATGCTTCGTTGAAAGGCGGGCGCGGAGTCGCTCCGTGGGATGCAGTCTAACCGCGTCGTTGAAGTTCTTGCTTTGGGGATCGAATATAATGCGAAAGAGTGCACAATCAACAGACAGAAGAGCGGGTACTATGATCTCTCGTTCAAATCGCATATTGACAGTTGCGATCACCTGGCTTGTGATCGTGTTCGGGTGTTATTTCTTCAACGTGGCTCGCCCGGAACTAGGGACGAAATGGGAGCAACTACCGCCCCTTCCCGAGCGGGCAACGTCCGTCGAATTGACCCGCTTTGGGTATGTGCGCGCATACGCGGAAAGCGGAAGTTCGTATACAGCATATTTGTATTCGTGGCAGGATGAGCCGTGGGCGCTGTACAATGCGGCAACCGAAGGAGTGTACGGCGAACCCTGTGAGATAAACGGCAGCAGTCGGTATATCCCTTCTTCGCCACCGGGGGATGTGATCTCACGTTCAAGCGCGGACTGCTTTGCGTCGGCAGAGAATCAATTTCATGCAGAGGTGGTCCTGCTCGAGAACAATGAAGCCTGGGTTTGGATATATCTGTATGGCGGGGCAGGCGAAGCATATACCTACCTGCTGGTTCTGACGGCAGGCGCGCTGGGGGTGGCGCTCTTGCTGATCGGCGGGGTGATGAAACTCCGGGAGCTGTAAAGGGCAATATGGTGGCCTCGATACGGGCGGGAGAAACATCCGCCCTACTCGACCACCAGAGTTTATAAAACAGGAGATTTGAATGTGCGGAATTTTTGGCTACGTTAGCAACAAAGAAGAACTCCTCGGACCTATTCTGATCGCGGCAGCGGAGAGACTCACCTACCGCGGCTATGACTCGGTTGGTGCGGCGACAATCAAGGATGGAAAAATTGATCTGCGAAAAGATGTCGGCAAGGTGGATTCGGTGGCGGCGAAATATAACATCGCGGAGATGCGCGGACAGCGCGGCATTACGCAGTTGCGTTGGGCGACGTTTGGCGAGCCTTCGCAGGTTAATTCACAGCCGCATTTGGATTCAAACGGTGACATGGTTGGCGCGCACAATGGCAACGTGGTGAACAATGTCGAATTGCGTTTGGAATTCATGGCGGAGGGCATGACTGTCCGCTCGCAGAATGACGGCGAGACTTGCGTCCATGCGGTGGAGAGATATATCAAGCGCGGATATGAATTCATTGACGCAATTCGACTCGCGTATGGCGACCTTGAAGGCGATTATGCTTTTGTCATCGGGCAGGCAAACGACGATAAACTTTATGCATTCAAAAAAGGTTCGGGCATGGTGATCGGTATCGGCGATGGCTTCACTTGTCTTTCGTCTGACCTGCCTTCGATATTGCCGCTCACCCGCGAAGTGATCCGCCCGCAGGATGGGGAGATCGTGACGCTGTGGGCGGACCGCGTGGAAGTGAGGTCTGTCAAAGATGGAAAAATAATTCAACGAATGCCAGAAACAGTTACGGAGTCGATGGATGCGGTGCAGAAGGGCGGGTATCCGCATTTTATGTTGAAG
>CAYPCK010000102.1:0-7318 GCA_964409185.1 uncultured Anaerolinea sp.
CGAGGGGGAATACCCTTCACGCAATGAGCAAGTGCGTTTACACTTAACGCAGAGGACTATCAAAAGAAGTCCTACAAAACGGAACACAGGCACACGTACAGGGCAAAAAACAGCCCATACAAGGCAGAGACGGGCATCTTGCCCGCAACAGACTTAAAATCTGTCGGTGGCAACACCGTGAGGGTTCAACTCCCTCTCGCCCCATCCACATCACCCCTTTACCGGGGTGAATTCATCCATACCATGTACACCAGATCGCGCCTCGAAGAGATCGAAGACCGGAGCCTCGCGCCGTATGCCATGCGGAGCAAGGATTCGAAGGGACGCGCCTATCTCGACAGCGAACCGGAGTTTCGCACATCGTTTCAACGCGACCGTGACCGCATCCTGCACACGACGGCTTTCCGTCGGTTGGAATACAAGACGCAGGTCTTCATCAACTTTGAAGGCGATTACTTCCGCACCCGCCTCACCCACACCCTAGAAGTTGCCCAAATCGGTCGGACTCTTGCCCGCGCCCTCGGCGCCAACGAAGACCTCGTCGAAGCCATCTGCCTTGCGCATGATTTGGGGCATTCGCCCTTCGGTCACTCCGGCGAGGCGGCGCTGGCGCGATTGATGAAGGACTTTGGCGGCTTCGACCACAACAAGCAATCCCTGCGCATCGTGACCGAGCTCGAACAACGGTATCCCGAATTTCCTGGCTTGAACCTCACCTGGGAGGTCCGCGAGGGAATGGTCAAACACGAATCAGAATACGATGTCTCTGACGCTCGCGATTACCACCCCGACCTGCGCGGTAACCTCGAGACCCAGATCGCCAATGTCGCCGATGAACTCGCGTACACCACACACGATCTCGATGATGGCTTGCGCTCCGGGATGCTCTCGCCGCAAATTCTCGAAGGAGTGGCGGTATGGGAGATCCTTCGCGAAAACTTCAACTGGCGAGGTCCCCTTCTTGAAGACATGGAGCGCCACCGCATGATCCGTCAGTTGGTGGGGCTGATGGTCACAGACCTGATCGAGGCAAGCGGTACCCGTCTGAAGGAGAGCAAGGCAAAATCCCCGCTCGATTTGCAAAGACTCAAGCATAATGTGGTCGGATATAGTGAAGATATGCAGCGCCGCAACCGCGAGCTCAAGGATCTGCTGTACAAGAAACTCTACCGACATTTCCGCGTCGCGCGAATGCAGGTGAAAGCCGAGCGCCTGATCGCGGACCTGTTCAACGCCTATCGTTCCGAACCTTTAATACTCCCCGACTCGGTGCAGGCTGTGGCTGAGAAACACGGACTGGAACGCACGGTCTGCGATTACATCGCCGGCATGACCGATCGCTACGCGATTGAAGAACATCAAAAGTTATTCAACCCGACAGAGAAACCCTAAATTTCGAGGACTCCATGTCACAACAAACCTACCTCACTCCGGAAGGGGAAGCCAAACTAAAAGCCGAACTTGCGGAACTCACGGGGCCGAAGCGCGAGGAACTTGCTACCCGTCTCCGCGCCGCCATTCAAATGGGCGACCTCTCAGAAAACGCCGATTATCACAAAGCCAAGGAAGATCAGGCATTTCTTGAGGGCAGAATCCAGGAGATCGAAGCGATCCTCCGCATGGCGGTCATCGTTGAAAAACAACACAGCGACGTTGTGATCGTCGGCTCGCATGTCACCATTCAGGAAGAAGGGTCCGACCCGGAGCAGTACCATGTTGTCGGCGCGAAGGAAGCTGATCCACGGAACAACAAGATTTCCAACGAGTCGCCGATCGGCAGCGCCTTGATGAACCACAAAGCGGGCGAAACCGTGGAAGCGCACACCCCCGGCGGCAGACTAAAGATCAAAATCATAAAAGTGGAATAAAAAACAGACCCGCCGTAGGGCGGGTCTGTTGCATAGAGGAGCGAGGTTATTTCTTCGCGCGGGGCCAAACCGCAAATTCCAGGGTGACGCGTTGAAAGTAACTGTTTTGAGGCATCGAGCCCATTCCGTATTCCAAATCCACAACGGTGGCGAGGAGTTGCAGGTTGGCGGTCTCCAGAAGGATCTGCTCCTTCGGCTGAAGCAGGATCAACTCACCCTTGGCTTCGAGCCTGCCGCGGATCTCCGAATTGTTAAAGGCATGGTCAGACATCAACACTTTCGTGGCGGTCTTGATGTCGTTTTCTTCGAACAGCCAAATCTCCAGCGCGGTCACTTTTTTGGGTTCGCCGACCCCGATCTTTTCACAAATGCCCACGCCAAATTCGCCAAGATACTTGCCCGCCTCCGTATCAATGCTGAACGATTCATCGTAGAGATCATATCCGTAGACGTATGTCGTCAGCGATTGCGTGATCGGGGGTTCCAGCCCGTGTTGCTGGTAATCTGTCCGCTCGATGCTTTTATTGAGCTTGTTCGCTTCCATCACCGGGGTGACAGTTCCGCTTCCCTTGCGAAACAGGCGAAACAGATACAGCGCTCCGACCAACACCAGAACGACAACCACGGCGATCGCCCCATAGAGGACAAATTGACCGACATTCGAGGTTGGCGAGTCGGTCGCTCCGGGCGCATCCTGCGGGCTTGTCGTATTTTGGATCGGCGCGCCTTTCACTGCTTGAACGACCAAGCCAAACTCATCCACCTCAGCCAGGGTGAGGTTCCCCGGGTCTGCCCGCAGGCTGATGAACGCCGGCCCCGCCGCAACTCCCAGACTGTCCCAGCGGCGTATGGCGGCGTCGATATCGCCGTTTTTATTGTACGAGTCAATGGTCATCCGCAGGTAGTCTTGTTGCAGGTCGAAGCGCAACACATCCGGCGAGGTATCCACCACTTCTACGGGCCAGATTCCCCATGCGAATGTGATGCCGAGGGCTAAACCCAACAGCACACCAAGAACGAACACGACGCGGTTGTTCTTAAGGAGATTTTTCACGATGGCGATTACTGCTTCCATGATTCATTCCTTTGGCTTGAAGGTCTGACCAATTATATACCATCCCTCAAGCAAAACACCCACCGAAAGCGCCGGCGACCTACTTACGTTCCAGCAAGTAGAGAACCCGTTCCGACTCGCGCACTTCCACAGCTTCATGGATCATGAAACGCTCCGAAAAAGCCGCTTCAAAGCCTGCCCGTGTATACGAGGGAAAAATGTCCTGCCGCGATGCGAGTAATTTCTTCACCTGACTATCCGACTTGGGGACGAATTCGAGGATCAGCCACGCCCCTGCCTCGGCAAAGAACCCGGCAAGTTGCGCCAACGGAACATTGTTCGAAATCGCCAGATGGTGGATTACAGCCAGGGCAAGCACAAGGTCGGCAGGACCGCGTTGGATGAACGAATCGCGCTCGCGGTTTGCCCAGCCGATCGCGGGGCTGGGGTTGGTCAGATCGAGCAACAGCGGCAACAGGTTCTGGGTTTTGTCCGCTTTGACTTTGCGATAGTTTTGTTCGACCGCGGCGGGGTCAATATCGTAAGAAACCACGAACACCCTAGAACCGTCCGCGGCAATGCGGCTGAATTCCCCATTATTCGCGCCCAAATCCCAGACCAGTTTGGGTGCGACACGACCCACCCACCCGCTCACTAGTTGTTTTTTATGCTCAAACGCAGAGTCTGAATAATTCGTTATCTCATAATAATTTCCCCATTCAGTGCCCGAAGGTCTCCACGCGAGTTTGCGAATGGTCGCCTCCAGGCTTTCGATCAGCCCCACCATGGCGCCTTTGTTCATCGAACCGCCGCGAGACTTCACCTCCTCGCCAGCGTATCGCTTTTGTGCGCCCGCATGAAAATGAATGTGAGCGAGCAAACCGAAATTGAATTTCGCCCGCGCAGGCAATAAACCGCTCGCCAAATCCAGCGGCACTCCGTCGATGTACACACGCAAAAATTGATTCAACCGAACATCGCGGAACGCCATCAAAGCCAGCGGCGCGAGAAAGTGCTGGCAAAATTGTTTATATGCCGCCCAGGGCTGTCCTTCTTTGTAAATTTCGAATGAGAGCGTGTCAATCAACGTCGCTTTGCCGCGCACAAATTGAATGTTGTACGCGCTCGCATCCTTCAGCGCCATGCCCGCCTTCAACGCGCGCTTATGAATGGACAGCGTCGCCAGCGCGGCGTCTTTCAATTGACCGAACGACCACTCATACGGATACGAAATAAACGGCACGCGCTCGGGTTCGATGACTTTCACTGCCGCTTCCGGCGCAAGTGCAGGCTGATCCACTTCGGTGTGCGGAATCAACAACCCCGCCTTGACCAACCGCTCATACAACCCCGATTCCATCAGCCGGGCGTACTCTTCGGCATATCCTCGGTTCACCTGCCGGTACAAGACTCCGCCGCGGGAAAAGAGGAACCCGCTTGGGTCCCGGAAAGAAGCGGAGAGTTGTCCGCTATTTTTCGTCTGATTCGTCATCATCTTCCGACGGCTTCGGCTTGACGCCGAACCAACCGAGGATCTTCCCCCAATAAGCGCGCAACGCAACACCCGCGCCGAGGATCACCGCAATCAGCAACTGGATTAGAAAACTTCCTGAGCCGGGGTCAAGATATGGGTGAGGTAAAAAATGCATAGGGACTCCTATTCCACTGTTTCGGGGACGATCTGCTCGAGCGGGAAACTTTCCTGGCAATTGGCACATTGCGCTTCGCGGCGGTTGGCGATCACGAGCAGACCGTTACACTTTGGACAGGGTTGTTTGAGCGGTCGCTTCCACGAGGTGAAATCGCAATTCGGGTAATTGGCGCATCCGTAAAAAGTGCGCCCTTTGCGTGTTTTTTTCTCGACAATTTCGCCGTGATCTTTCGGGCATTGCACGCCGATCTTTTCTAACCACGGTTCGGTGTACCGGCAATTCGGGAAGTTGGCGCAGGAAATGAATTTTCCAAAACGCCCATAGCGGATGACCAGATCGCCGCCATCGGTTGGGCAAACACGACCCAGTTTTTCAGGCTCGCTTTTGGTCACCGGCATTTCTGCCTGCGCTTTTTTCAGATCTTCCGCGAACGGATGATAAAACTCGTGCATCACTTCGGTCCATTCGGCTTGACCGTTGGCGATCATATCGAGGTCTTCTTCCATACGCGCGGTGAATTTTAGATCCACGATGTCTGAAAAATACTGCACCATCAAATCGTTGACTTGAAGACCGATCTCTGTTGGAACGAGTCGCTTTTCCTCGCGGACGACATATCCGCGCGCCTGAATCGTCGAGATCGTCGGCGCGTATGTGGAGGGGCGACCAATGCCATCTTCTTCCAATGCTTGCACCAGCGAGGCTTCGGAGTAGCGCGGCGGCGGCTGGGTGAAGTGCTGTTCGGGGATCAAGCGGACCAATCCCTGCTTCTGCCCCTCCGCAACACCCGCGGGGATCTTGACGTTTTCTTCATCTTCTTCTTCGGTCTTCGCATCTTCGTTCTTGGCTTCCTCATACACGACCAGAAAGCCCGCGAACTTAACCGCCGAGCCGGAAGCGCGCAGAAGGTATTCGTGCGCAGAAGTTTTGCCGGTCACCTCCACCTGCAAGGTATCGTACACCGCCGCTTCCATTTGCGAAGCGACGAAGCGTTGCCAGATCAAACGATACAACTTGAACATGGCAGGCTCGAGAAATTCCTTAACCGATTCGGGTTCGCGCATCACCGACGTGGGGCGAATCGCTTCGTGAGCCTCTTGTGCATTGGCAGAGCGCGTGCGATAAGTCGGTGGCTCGGCGGGCAAAAAGTCTGCGCCGTATTTGCCTTGCACGTATTGCCTCACTTCAGTTTGAGCCGTTGCCGAAACATTCGTTGAGTCGGTACGCATGTAGGTGATCAACCCTGTCGTGCCGCCGTTGCCTACATCCTGACCTTCATACAATCCTTGAGCAAGAGCCATCGTGCGTTTCGCCGTGAGCCCGAGTTTGCGCGACGCCTCTTGTTGCAGAGTGGAAGTTGTGAACGGCGCGGCAGGTTTACGTCGGCGTTCGCCGCGCTTGACCTTGGTTACCGAGTACGCGGCAGTTTCCATATCCACAAGGATTGGCTTGACCGTTTCCTCGTTGGGAAGTTCGGGGTCGTTCTCGTCAATCTTTGCTAACTTCGCAAGAAACGTGGATTTCAAGCCATCGGGCTGGAACTCGCCGTGAATGGACCAATACTCGACGGGGATAAACGCTTCGATCTCACGTTCTCTCTCGACGATCAGCCTGAGCGCCACCGATTGAACCCTCCCCGCCGACAGACGTCCGCGCACTTTTTCCCAGAGGATCGGGCTGATGCTGTAGCCGACCAAACGATCCAACACACGACGCGCTTGTTGCGCATTTACCAGATCCATATTGATGTGGCGCGGGTGTGAAAAAGCTTCTTTGATCGCCGGTTCTGTAATTTCGTGAAAAACAACGCGCTTGGCGCGCTCAGAGTCGATCTCCGCCGACTCCATCAAATGCCATGAAATGGATTCGCCTTCGCGGTCGGGGTCGGTAGCGAGGTAGATTTCCTCCGCCTTTTGAGCAAGTTTTTTTAATTCCTTGACAACTTCTTTTTTTTCATTCGGCACGCGATACTTCGGCGTGAAACCGTTATCCACATCCACCGAGAGCTGCGACTTCAATAGATCGCGCACATGCCCCACTGAAGCGCGGACCGTGTATCCCTTACCGAGAAAACGCCCAACGGTTTTCGCCTTGGCAGGCGATTCCACAATGACCAGTTTGCCGTCGCGCTTCTCCACTTTTTCCACTTTGTCAGGCTTCGGCGGCGGGACGAGTCCCGCGTGCGCGTCGGTTCTGCCCATTCGATAGAGTTTTGTTCCACACACCGAGCAAGCGCCAATCGTGACAGGAGACCCTTTCGCGTTGAATCCCGCGACAGGGTCTTGCATCTCACGTTTGGTCTTGCACTTCATGCAATAAGCTTCCATCAATACTCCTCCCTCACCCGTCCTACGGACGGGTGAGGGGAATGTCACAAATATGTCTCTCGATTATTCTTCTTCAATTGCTCTACAACATCGCGCACGCGTTGCGCCTGATCTGCTTTGCATACGAGCAGCACGTCGCCCGAATCTACCACAATCACGTCATCCAAGCCAATGGTCACCATTAAGCGCCCACCGTTCGCGCTGTATGCCAGCGTACGGCGCGAGTCGATTTCGATATGCTCGGCGTTGACCGCAATGTTACCATCCGCATCGGGAATCAATACTTCGAACAGCGAATCCCACGAACCAACATCGCTCCAGCCCAGTCCACCGGCGGGAAGGACAGCCACTTTCTCCGCGTGCTCCATGATACCGTAATCTATCGTCTGGCTTTTCAAATCTGACCAATGTTCTTGT
>CAYPCK010000103.1:0-7305 GCA_964409185.1 uncultured Anaerolinea sp.
GTTGATCTTGATGGGATACTACAATCCCATGCTGGCGTATGGATTGGAGAAATTTATCCGCGACGCGAAAGAAGCAGGCGCGGACGGATTCATCATCCCCGATTTGCCGATGGAAGAAGCGGAGGAATTTACATCTGTGGCGGGGGACCTGCCGTTGATTCAAATGCTCGCGCCGACCTCGCCCGATGAGCGAATGGAATTAATCGCCCGCAATGCGAAGGGATTTATTTATCTGGTTTCGGTCACGGGTGTGACAGGTGAACGCAGGGAAATTTCAAACGATCTCGGCGCGTTGATTTCCCGCGTGCGAGAACATACATCCGCGCCTGTGTGCGTGGGATTTGGAATCGGCACGCCCGAACAGGCGAAGCAGGTCGGTCAACTCGCGGATGGAGTCATCGTCGGCTCGGCGTGCGTGAAGCGGATTGGGAGTAGCCCAAAGCCCGTAGAAACAGCAGCCAAATTCGCTTCGGAGTTCCGAAGCGGGTTGAAATCTCCCCCTTGACGCAACCGCCTCGCCCGCATAGAATAGCGCCCAACATGCTTAAGTCCAGCCGCTGGTTTGCGTTCTATTTTTATTACGGTTTCCGAGGCTCGGTAGCCGTTGGCGACGCTTAAGTAGACAGGAATATAGTTCTGTTCACATGAAGAGCGAGACCACACGGTCTCGCTCTTTCTTTTTACCCTCTCCCAGCGGGAGAGGGCAGGGTGAGGGAGAAATCCCGCCCAACATTATTTTAGGAGACCACCATGCCCACACGCGGAATCCGCGGCGCGACCACCGTCGCCGCCGACGAACCAGACCTCATTCTCGGAGCGACGCGGGAATTGTTGGAGGCGATGTTGGAATCCAACGCAGGGATGATTCCCGAAGACGTTGGCTCCGCCATCTTCACCGTCACCGACGACCTCGCCTCCACCTTTCCCGCGCAGGCGGCGCGTCAAATGGGCTGGGGACTCGTCCCCATGATGTGCGCGCGCGAAATCCCGGTGCCGAACAGCCTGCCCCGCGTGATCCGTGTGCTGGTGCATTGGAATACGGAACTTTCGCAGGAAGAGATCACCCACGTCTATCTGCGCGATGCCGTGAAGTTGAGGCCCGATCTGGTCGCGGCGCAATAAGATTCATGCCCGGTAGTTGAGTAGGCGGCGTTCGTCCGCCGTATCGAAACCGCCACGAACTAAAGCAACTCTTGTAACAATATTGTTTTTGAAAACCTGTGGTCTTTATACGCCCCAACGAACACGGGGCTACTCGACCACCAAATTTCCAGGAGAAGATACCATGATCATCGTAATGAAACCCAACTACACCCCGCAACAATTGGAAGGAGTCGTCGCCGCGATCAAGCAACACGGGTTAACGCCGCACATCACCTACGGGGTCGAAACCGCCATCGTCGCCGCGGTAGGCGAGTTCCACATCCCGTCGCTGGACCCGTTTGAAATTCTCGATGGAGTCGAAACCGTGAAACGCATCTCTCAACCGTTCAAACTTGGCTCGCGCCAGGTGCACCCCGAAAATTCCGTCTTCCCGATTGACGGGTTCAACGTTGGCGGCGATGACATCGTCCTCATTGCGGGACCGTGTTCGGTGGAGAGTCGCGCGCAGATTTTGGAAACAGCTCAGGCGGTGAGAGAAGCGGGCGCGAACGCGCTGCGCGGCGGGGTCTTCAAGCCGCGCACGTCGCCGTATTCGTTTCAGGGGCTGGGCGAGGAAGGCCTCGAGTATCTTGCCGAAGCGCGCGAACTCACCGGCATGCCCATCGTCGTCGAGATCATGTCGCAGGTGCAGGTCGAATTGATGTTGAAATATGTGGACGTTTTTCAAGTGGGCGCGCGCAACATGCAAAATTTCAATTTGCTGCGCATGTTGGGCGAGACGCGCAAGACCGTTTTGCTCAAACGCGGACTCTCCGCAACGATCGAAGAACTGCTCATGTCTGCCGAATATTTGCTCGCGGGCGGCAACAAACAGGTCATCCTGTGCGAGCGGGGCATCCGCACGTTCGAGACCGCCACGCGCAACACCACCGACATCAACGCCATCCCCGTCCTCAAACAACTTACGCACCTGCCGGTGATCCTCGACCCGTCGCACGCCACGGGTCACGTGGATTACGTCCCCGCAATCGCGCGCGCCGCCATTGCCGCGGGCGCCGATGGTCTCATCGTCGAAGTGCATCCCGACCCGTCGCATGCCGTCTCCGATGGCAAACAATCGCTCAAGCCTGAAAAATTTGCCGAGATGGTGAAACAGGTCAAAGCGATCGCCGAAACGATGGGACGCCGCATCGCGCCGGTGAACAAACCGGTCGCGGCGGGCTGGTGATCATGGAGGACGACTTTACCCTCCACGATGCCACGATTGGCATTGTGGGATTGGGACTCATGGGCGGCTCGCTCGCCATGAGTCTCAAAGGCAAATGCGCGCGCATCATCGGATTCGACTCGCATCTTCCCACCATTGAGTCTGCTCTCTCCTTGGGAATCATTGACCACGCCTCAGCCTTCCCCTCTCCCTTTCAGGGAGAGGGGCTAGGGGTGAGGGTCAATGTTTTGATTTTAGCCACCCCCGTCCCTTCCATTCTCACCCTATTGGATCAGTTGCGAACAGTAAATTACCAGTTACCAATGACTATTTTGGATCTCGGCTCCACCAAACGCGAGATCACCGAAGCCATGTCCGCGTTGCCTGCGAACTTCGACCCCGTCGGCGGGCATCCCATCTGCGGCAAGGAGAAACTCGGCCTCGAAAACGCCCATGCGGATTTATACAAAGACGCCCCGTTCATCGTCACCCCACTCGAACGTACTACGCAGTATGCAATACGAATCACGAACGAACTCATTGCCGCCATCGGCGCCCACTTCGTCGAGATGACCGCCGAAGAACACGACCGGGTGTTTGCAACGACCAGCCATCTTCCGTTTTTGCTATCGTCCGCTCTCGCCCATGCAACGCCCGGGGAATTCGCCCCTTTCATCGGACCGGGCTTCCGCTCAACTTCTCGTCTTGCCGCAACTCCCTCCGGTATGATGATGGGAATCCTAAAGTCCAACCGCGATAACGTATTAGAGGCGATCCGCTCATTTCAAACGTCATTGAAAGAAATCGAATCTGCATTGGAAGACGAAGCGTACGCCGAACTGGAAGACCTGCTCGATCAATCTCGTTCGAACCATCAATCCATCACAGCCAAAGAAACCGGGAGACTGGTAGATAAGCCTCCAGTTTCTAATCTCTGATCTCAAATTCTCCACTCCTCAATTACCACATGCGCATTCTCCCCATCCCTCACCCCCTCCACGCCGCCGTTCGCGTGCCCGGCTCCAAATCGCTGACCAACCGCGCCCTGCTCATCTCCGCGCTTACCGCAGGGAGGACGCAAATTACCAACGCGCTATTTTCCGATGATTCAAAGTATTTCGCCAACGCGCTCAAAACCCTCGGTTTCGACGTTCATCTCGACCAAGCGCATCATTCGATGACCGTGCAAGGCTTGGGCGGGGAAATCCCAGCGAAGAAAGCCGAACTCTTCATTGGCAACGCCGGCACAGCGGCGCGATTCCTCTCCGCCTTCCTCACGCTCGGTCACGGTGAGTATGTCGTAGACGGCGATGCAAGAATGCGAGAGCGTCCCATTGGCGATTTGGTGGATGCGCTTGGGCAATTAGGCGCGGACGCAAACCCCCTCTTCCCTCGGGAGAGGAACAGGGTGAGGGTGAAATCCCTGCCCCTCAAAATCATCGCCAACGGACTGCCCGGCGGCAAAACCAAAATCGCGGGCGACATCTCCTCCCAATTCCTCTCCGCCCTGCTCATGGTCGCTCCTTACGCCCAAACCTCCGTTGAAATCGAACTCACCACCGAACTCAACTCCAAACCCTACGTGGACATGACACTCTCCATCATGAAAGACTTCGGGGTACAAGTTCAACGCAACGGTTATCACTCGTTCGCTATTCCGCTTGCTACCTACCAATTACCACCTTACCGATCTCCAATCTCGAGTCTCCAATCTCTTTTCCCCATTGAATCCGACGCTTCCGCCGCCTCGTATTTCTTCGCCGCCCCCGCCATCTGCGGCGGGACGGTCAAAGTCGAAAACATCTCGCGCAACTCCGTCCAAGGCGACATTGCCTTCCTCGATGTTCTTCAACAAATGGGATGTGTCATAACCGAAACAGAGGACGCAATTATCGCCCATCGTCCATCGTCCATCGTCGGAGTTGACGTTGACATGCGCGACATCCCTGACACCGCCCAAACCCTCGCTGTTATCGCCCCGTTTGCGGTTTCACCCACGAGAATCCGCGGCATCGCCTCGGCGCGCGTCAAAGAGACCGACCGCGTCCACGCGACCTGCGCTGAATTGACTCGGCTCGGCGTCCGCGTGGATGAGCATGAAGATGGCATGACCATCCATCCCTGCGAAAAGATGCGACCTGCCGTCATCCAAACCTACAACGACCACCGCATGGCAATGGCATTCTCCCTCATCGGTCTGCGATTCGACGGTGTGACGATCGAGAATCCTTCCTGTGTTTCTAAGACCTTCCCCAACTTTTTTGAAGTGCTAAACTCCCTCTCCCAGCGGGAGAGGGTAGGGGTGAGGGGGGAACCATGACTCTCTTCCACCTCGGTCTCATCGGCTACCCTCTTTCCCATTCCCTCTCCCCTCGCATCCACACCGCCGCCCTCCAAGCCTGCAACCTTCAAGGCGAATATTCACTCTTTCCCATTAGCCCCGATGAAAAACAAAGCCTGATAACCCTGCTCAATCGTGTCCGCTCTGGCGAACTCCACGGACTCAACGTCACCATCCCGCACAAGCGGAACGTGATCGAATTTCTCGACGAACTGACCCCCACCGCCCAAGCCATCGGCGCGGTCAATACGATTTATTTGCTAGGCGCCAAACTCATCGGCGACAACACCGACGCGCAAGGGTTTCTATCCGACCTCACCAAATTCCTCGATAATCATCAATTGTCAATCGTAAATCGTAAATCGCCAATCGCAAATCGCAAATCGGCAATCGTTTTGGGCGCCGGTGGCTCTGCTCGCGCAGTAGTCTACGCTCTCCTCAACGATGGCTGGAAAGTCACCCTCGCCGCGCGTCGCAAGGAACAAGCACAGGAACTTTTGGACTCTTTTGCCAATTACCAATTACAAATTACTGATTTTTCATCCTTCACCCTTTATCCTTCAACCTTGATCGTCAACACGACCCCACTTGGTATGAAGCCTGATATCCATTCCTCGCCTCTCCCCGATAATATAAAACTTTCAAGCGCCACATTCGTGTACGATTTAGTGTATAACCCAGGAGAAACCAAGCTCGTTCGCGACGCCAAAGCGCAAGGCTGTCGCGCCACTACAGGATTTGGCATGTTAATCGAACAAGCCGCGCTTTCGTTCGAGATTTGGACAGGACACAATCCTCCGCGCGAACTTCTCTACGAGGCAGTCTCTAATCTCTAGCCTCCAATTAATAATTACTCCTCACCTCTCACGGAGCCTATATGTCTTTACGCTTTCTCACTGCCGGTGAATCCCACGGACCCTCACTGGCAGCCATTCTCGACGGTATCCCCGCGGGACTTCCCCTTACCGCCTCCATCATTGACCTTGAACTGGCGCGCCGACAAAAAGGATACGGCTCCGGCGGGCGGATGAAGATCGAAAAGGACACGGTTCAGATCACAGGCGGTGTGATGGCAGGCGAAACCACAGGCGCGCCGATTGCCATGCTTGTGCAAAACGCTGACCACATCAAATGGAAGGGCAAAGCCGTCGAACCGATGACCGCCCCGCGCCCCGGTCACGCCGACCTCACAGGCGCGGTCAAATTCGGCTACAAAGATTTGCGCCCCGCGCTCGAACGCGCCTCTGCGCGCGAGACCGCCATGCGCGTCGCCGCTGGCGCGGTGTGCAAACAGTTGCTGAAGCAATTCGGCATTGTCATCGGCGGATACGTCGCCTCCATCGGTGAGATTCAAGCCGACCTCGGCGATATGCCGTACGCGGAGCGCTTCGAACGCGCCGAAGAGTCCGACGCGCGCTGTCCAGATCCCGCGTCCGCGCAAAAGATGCGCGATGAAATCGAAAAAGCCATCCAGGGCAAAAATACCCTCGGCGGCATTCTCGAGATCGTCGCGCTCAACGTCCCGGTCGGGTTGGGTAGTTTCATGCAATGGGATAAACGCCTCGAAGCCAAACTCGCCATGGCAGTGATGTCTGTCCAGGCAATCAAAGGTGTCGAAGTTGGCGACGCCTTTGAGAACGCAAAACGACTCGGCACACAAGCGCATGATGCGATGCGACTCTCCCCTCTCCCTCAGGGAGAGGGGGCGGGGGTGAGGGTGATGCGTTCTTCCAACCGCGCCGGCGGCATCGAAGGCGGAATCTCCAACGGACAGCCGATCGTCATCCGCGCCGCGATGAAACCGATCGCCACCACGCTTCTTCCCCAACAGACGGTTGACCTTGCCGTAGGCGCCGACTCGCCCACCCGCTACGAACGCTCCGATTTTTGCCCGGTCCCCCGAGCCGTGCCCATCCTCGAAGCCATGACCGCCTTTGTTCTTGCCGATGCCCTGCTCGAAAAACTCGGCGGCGACTCGCTTGCCGAAATGAAACCGCGCTTTGAATCGCTCCGAAAGGCAACGCTGGATGATTTGCCGATGGATAACACCTCTCATGTTTTTTGGGAATAACCACAAACAACTTTCTTCAATTCATCCTTCATCCTTCAAAATTCACTCTTCCCATGCACATTTTCCTCTACGGACCCTCCGGCTCGGGTAAATCAACGATTGGCAGGGTACTTGCCAACCATCTCAATCTGCCATTTGTGGATTCCGATCAGATCATCGAAACCCGCGCGGGTATGACAATTCCTCAACTTGTCGAAACGCGCGGCATGGCAAAACTCCGCGAATTGGAAACCGAAGCCCTCCAGCAGATCGTCAACGCCACAGAAAGCGTCGTCGCGCTCGGCGGCGGCGCGCTTCTGCGCGAGGAGAATCGTTCGTTGGTCGAAGCGAGCGGCAAGGTTGTTTTGCTCACAGCCGAATTGCCAACTTTGCTCGAACGCCTGCAAAACGACCCGAACGAGCGTCCGTTATTGGCGGGCGGCCTGAAATCAAAACTGACCGAATATCTCGAAAGCCGCAAAGCACACTACGATTCATTCCCGCTACAAATTCATGCGGATGAAAAAACGCCCGAACAAATTTCCCGCGAAATTCAAACGATGCTTGGTCGTTATCACCTCTCTGCAATGGGAAAATACGATG
>CAYPCK010000104.1:0-7281 GCA_964409185.1 uncultured Anaerolinea sp.
CCACGCCCACCCACACCCCTAGCCCCTCTCCCGATGGGAGAGGGGGATTCATGCGTTAATTTTTAATTCAGCCAGAGAAAATTCTTTCAACGCAGCTTCGTCAATCGTCACGCCCAAGCCCGCGCCGTTCGGCACGGTGATGGTGCTGTCGTCGTTCAATTTAAATCGTTCGTTGGTGATGTCGCGATGATAGTAGCGGTCCGAGGCGGAGATGTCGCCGGGCAAAACGAAGCCGGGGAGCGATGCCAGCGCGAGGTTCGAGGCGCGACCGATGCCCGTCTCCAACATCCCGCCGCACCAGACCGGCACACGTTGAGCAAAGCAGTAATCGTGAATGGCAATCGCCTGGCTCAACCCGCCGACACGCGCAGGTTTAACATTGATAATTTTGCACGCTTTCATTTCAAGCGCGTAACGCGCGTGGCGCGGCGAGACCACGCTTTCATCCAAACAGATCGGCGTTTTGAATTCCGCTTGTAACAGGCGATGATCCCAAATATCGTCTTCGAATAACGGCTGTTCGATCAACAACAGATTCAAATCGTCAATTTTTTTCAACACCCGCGCGGACTCGAGCGTGTACGCGGAGTTCGCGTCCACTTGGAGGCGCAGACTCGGATACGCTTTGCGGACGGCGACGCTCTCTTCCACTTCGCGCCCAGGCTTGATCTTGATCTTGACGCGGCGATAGCCTTGACCCAAATACGACTCGACGGTTCGCGCCAACGCCGGGGCTGACTCTTGAATCCCGATCGAGACTCCCACTTCGACCTTGTCGCGCGTCCCGCCGAACATTTCTTTCAGCGATTTACCCTCGCGTTTGCCGAGCAAGTCCCACAACGCCATCTCGACGCCCGCCTTGGCGAGGTGATGACCGCGTATCCGCTCGACGCGGTGTTGAAAATCTGCGGCATCTCTCACATCCTGCTCCAGCATCAGCGGGGCGATGAAATCCTTGAGGATGTGCCAGGCGGTACCGGTCGTTTCGTAGTTGTAGCCCGGCTCGCGCGAAGCGACGCACTCGCCGTAGCCGGTCAATCCATCGGCACGAAGTTCAATGATGATGCACTCGCGCGCGGTCTCGCGCCCGAACGAGGTCTCGAACGGCGCAACCAGCGGCATGGAGAGGTGATGGAGGGTGAGGGAGGAGAGGTTCATACGGCAAGTATATCGCGTCTGATGAATTCTCAAACATTTTACAAACTTTTTACACCCTCGCCACACCAGCGTAACTATCACAACCTACAATCATCGTCGTAACCTTGAAAGGAGGTTTACAACGATGAAAATGTTAATCAGAAAAACCCTTTTGATCGCGTTGGTGGCGGCGCTGGGAGTGGCGAGCCTGCCAATGTTTGGCGTTGCCGCCGCAGGGTCGCAGGACCCGACCCCTCCACCGCAGGGCGAATTGACGGATGAACGCCTCGAGAAACTGTGGGCGCGGCAACTCCGCGCGTATGAACGGTTCGGCAAGACAGACGAGTTCATCGCGAAGGTCCAGCAGTTGATCGAACGCGCCGGGCAGAATGGCAAGGACGTCGCGGCGGTGCAAGCCGCGCTGGACGCGTTCGAGGATGCGGTCAGCGATGCCAAGCCGATTCATCAAAGCATGGCGGCGATTGTCAATTCCCATGCCGGGTTCGACGCGAACGGCAAAGTCACCGACTCGGAGCAGGCAAAGCAGACCGTCCAGCAGATGGGCGAGAAACTGAAGGGACTCCGCGATGCGATGGCTGGCACCGGCAAAGAGTTGCACGAAGCGCTGAAGGCCTTCCGCGAAGCCAACCCCCGACCGGAGAAGACACCCGCACCGTAAGTTTTTACCACAAAGGACACGAAGGTCACTAAGGTTGGACAGCTGATAAGCGAATAGCCTTCCGACAGATTTTCTTCGTGTCCTTTGTGTCCTTCGTGGTGAAGAGATTTACACATTCCCGCAATCGGCAGTACAATCGCCTCATCGAAACACAAAGTGAGGCACCATGTACACATCCGAAGGAAAGAAGATCGTCCACACCGAAAAAGCGCCCAAGGCGATCGGACCGTATTCGCAAGCCATCCGCACCGAGGATTTGATCTTCACCGCCGGGCAGGTCGGCTTGGACCCCGCCACGATGGAGATCGTGAAAGGCGGCATCGAAGCGGAGACGCGGCAGGTGTTGACCAACCTCAAACACGTGCTCGAATCCGCGGACTCGGGATTGAACTTCGTGGTGAAAACCCTGGTCTTTTTACAGGATATGAACGAGTTTGCCAGCATGAACGCGGTCTATTCTGAATTCTTCCCGGAGAACCCGCCCGCGCGGAGCACGGTCGCGGTGGCGGCATTACCCAAAGGCGCGCGCGTCGAGATCGAATGTGTGGCGCTACTCTCCCCAACCCGCGGTGATTAGTCTCCAATCTCTAGTCTCTAATTCTCCAATCTCTGATCTCTGGCCTCAATACGCCCTCAAAATGCATTCGGGCTACTCGACCAGCATTGAACAGCCTTGAACGAACTCATCCTCCTCGTTGACGACGAACCCTCCATCATCAAACTGGCGCGCCTGTACCTCGAGCGCGAGGGGTTTCACATCCAGGCGGCGCGTGATGGCGAAGCAGCGCTGGAGGTCGCCCTCCGCGAGCAACCCGCCTTGATCGTGCTCGATGTCATGCTCCCCAAACTCGACGGCTTCGAAGTCTGTCGCCGGTTACGGGCGGCGAACCATCCCTCCGCGATTCTCATGCTCACCGCGCGCGACGAAGACATTGACAAAATCCTCGGTCTCGAACTCGGCGCGGACGATTACCTCACCAAACCGTTCAACCCACGCGAGTTGGTGGCGCGCGTCAAAGCGATTTTGCGGCGCGGGGAGCGCGTAACGAAGGCGGACGAAACGTCCACGCTGCACATCGGCGACCTGACGGTGGACCCAGCCCGACGGGAGGTACGAATCGGTTCTTCATCCCCCTTACAACTGCGTACCCAGGAGTTCGACCTGCTCCTCACATTCGCGGAGCATCGCGGGCTGGTGCTCACCCGCGAACAGATTCTGCAAAAAGCGTGGGGTTTCGATTTTTACGGGCAAACCCGCACCGTGGACGTCCACGTGGCGCACCTGCGAAAAAAACTCGAAACGAGTTCGGTGAGAATCGAAACCGTGACCGGCGTCGGCTATAAACTGATCGTCCCCTGAAACACTTCGTTACGGCATTGCAAGATTACCCGCCCTGCCGAGGCGTACACTTGGGTTGGAATTATGGACACAACCAACCCGTTATCGAAAATCTGGACGCAGATGCATGCCGTCCTTCAGGAATTTTGGGCGATCACCGAGCCTGAGATCGAAGAAGCCGCAGTGCGCAATGAAATTCCCTTTGAGCTGTACCTGTACAGCGAACTGGGCTTGGACTACTTCTCGCTGGAGAAGTTCCAAAAGCGCGACCCGTTCACCAAGCCTGAACAGTTCGAGAAGACCTTCGCCCGCCTCGATGTAAAAGGCTGGATCGAACCCCAGCCCGAAGACGAATACAAGGTGACCGAAATGGCGCGGGCGGGCGTCAAGTACATCATCATGACCGGCGACGCGAAACTCCCGCCGCCGGACTTTATGCCCGAGATCGATCTCGAACGGCTCAAGGTCTTGCTCAAACAGCTCGTGATCGCCAACGACAACGCGCCGGAGCCTCCCGAAAAATGGGCGATCCTCAAACGCTTTCGAGTGGCGGACCGCGAAAGCCCGGTGCTGGTGAAAATTCGGGAATACCTGTTGGACCTGTTCGCGTACCGCGACGATTCGCATCTTGCCGCGGCGCGTCCGCACTTCAACCAGGCGGGCGTGGTATGGAATGTGCTGTCCGCGGCGGCGGGCGCGAGCCCGGTGAGCGCGGAGAAGTTGGCTGAAAAACTCGCTTTCCGCGGCTACGATGCCGACGATTATGCGATCGCCTTGCAAGCCGCCAAAGAGATCGGCTGGCTGGAGGAAGCCGGCGAATCGGGTATCTATCGCGCTTCGAGCGGCGGACTCGAATTGCGCGCGCGCGTGGACAAACAAACCGATGAATATTTTTTCGCGCCCTGGTCGGTATTGGCGCCGGAAGAACTTGACGAACTGCAGGCGGTACTCCCCAGCCTGCGCGAGAAACTGCGCAAGTATCGAAAATCGAATACGCAAACCTGACGAAACATTCGCAGATTTCGCGGGGTTGGAAATATAATTCTGCGAAGTTTATTCTGAATGTTTACATCCCTTCGTTCACGCCTTTGGCTAAGTTATGCCCTCGTGATCACCGTTGCCTTGCTGGCGGTGGTCGTCGTGTTGTTCGTATACCTGATTCGCAACCCGCTTTTGTACCGCGAGACCCTGGGACAATTGCGAAACGTGCAGGCGCAAGTCGCGTCGAACCCACGGGCGATCATGCAGAATACCGATCGTCTGCGGGAGATCGCCGCGGCAAACAACGCGCGCATCATTGTCTTCGATTCGAATCAAGCGATCGTGTTCGATTCCGATTCCGACCAGCCGTCGCTCAAGTTTCCCCGGAATACGCTGGTCAACCGCAACTCCCAATTCGCCACCGACGAGCAGGGCAACCCATGGTTGCAGACGAAATCCCGCCTGCCGAACGGGAACACGCTGGTGGTCGCCGCGCCGCGCCCCGCCACGCGGGTCTTGAATGTGTTTGCGGACGAGTTTTTGACCCCAATCCTTCAGGGCGGCGCCGTTGCTTTGTTGCTTTCGCTTGTATTGGCATTTGCGATCTCGCGCTCGGTGGCAGACCCGTTACAACAAGTGGTGAACGCCGCGCGGAAATATCCCGCCGAGGCGATGAAGCCGATACCTTCGCGCGGACCTCGCGAAGTGCGGGACCTGACGCGCGCAGTCAACTCGATGGTCTCGCGGGTCGAGGCGGCGCAGAAGTCGCAACGTGATTTCGTGGCGAACGTTTCGCATGAGTTGAAGACCCCGCTCACCTCGATCCAGGGATTTGCGCAAGCCATCCTCGACGATACCGCCGATTCACCCGAAGCGCGCAAACAAGCCGCGCAAATCATCTTCGACGAAGCCGGGCGGATGCACCGCATGGCGCTCGACCTGCTCGATCTCGCCCGATTGGAGGCTGGCACAGCCGACCTCAACCCTTCGCCCGTGGAAGCAGGAACGTTGTTGCGGGGCATCGTTGAGAAATTTTCGTTGCAGGCGCAAAAAGCGGAGGTGAATCTGCGCGTGGATGTCGCGGAAGGATTGCCCTCGTGGATGGGCGATGGCGACCGGCTCGCGCAAGTCTTTACGAATCTTGTGGATAACGCGTTGAAGTTTACACCCGCCGGCGGGACTGTGACCCTCTCCGCGCGGGCGGATGGGGCGTGGATGAATTTCGAGGTGGCGGATACAGGCATCGGCGTCGAGAGCGAAGCGATGTCGCGTCTGTTCGACCGGTTCTACCAGGCGGATTCATCCCGCGCGGGGGGCGAAGGTCATGGGGCGGGGTTGGGGCTGGCGATCGCGCGCGAGATCGTGCAAGCGCATGGTGGTAAAATTGGCGTCCGAAGTTCGGTGGGGCATGGGACGACGTTCACGGTCCGCCTGCCGCTCGCGCAGAAGTAATATGCCACAAGTTTCCATCATCATTCCCTGTTACAACGAACAACCTACGATTCGACTCCTGCTCGAGGCATTGCTCGCCCAGAGCTTTCCGCGTTCGGAGATGGAGGTGATCGTTTCAGACGGCATGTCCACCGATGGCACGCGTGATGCGATTGCTTCGTTTCAAAAGGATTTCCCCGAACTTGAAGTGCGCATCGTGGATAACACGCAACAGACGATTCCATCGGCGGTGAACCGCGGTATCGAAGCCTCGCAGGGCGAGATCATTGTCCGCCTCGACGCGCACTCGAAGCCGTATCCCGACTATGTGGAAAATTGCGTAAAAGCGCTGAAGGCGGGCATGGGCGATAACGTGGGCGGCGTGTGGGAGATTCACGCGGGGGCAAAAACGTGGATCGCTGAATCCATTGCCGTTGCCGCGGCGCATCCGCTCGGGGTCGGTGATGCGTTGTATCGCCATGCGAAACAAGCCGCCGAAGTGGACACGGTCCCGTTCGGGGCGTTCAAACCCGAACTGGTCGAACGCGTGGGGAAGTTTGACGAGTCCTTGCTCACGAACGAGGATTACGAGTTCAACGCGCGCGTGCGGAAGGCGGGTGGTAGAATCTGGCTCGACCCGTCCATCCGCTCGATCTACTTTGCGCGATCCACCTTGCTGGAACTGGCGCGGCAATATTGGCGTTATGGATTTTGGAAGTGGCGCATGCTCCGCAGATACCCAAATACTCTTCGTTGGAGGCAGGCTCTGCCTCCTTTGTTTGTCCTGAGTCTTCTGGGGCTGGCAGGGCTGGTGTTGCTGAACTCGTTTTTCGTATTTTTACTCCTCGCGGAGATTCTGTTTTATATTTTGGTTTGCCTTCTGGCTGGGATTCGCGCGCGGTTGAAATTCGGCAAGCCGTATTTGAGCGTCGGTTTGACCCTCGCAATTCCCGTCATGCACATATCATGGGGGAGTGGATTTTTATGGAGTCTGCTTACGTCTGGTTTTAGAAAGAATGGCTGAAAATATTCGCACCACCCCGCTGCGACTACGCCCCAGCGAGCATCGCACCCTGCTGTTTTTGGGCGATCTCGTGATGTCGATCGTTTCGGTATTTGCCGCGCTGGCGGTATGGCGGGCGTACAACTACAACGTGCAGTATCAGGCGCTGCTCGCCGAACGGCCCCCGATCCCCGAAGCCCGCATCCTTGCCATCCTCGAGACGCGCATCGATATCGAAATCCCGGTCTGGTTTTACCTGCTGCCGGTTTTTTGGATGATCCTGCTTGTGGACCTGTACGAGCCGCACCTCGCCGGCAGCGGGCGCAAGACCACGCGCGGCATCGCCGTCTCCGCGTTCATCGCGCTGGCGGCATACTCGGTCGTCTTCGTCTTCACGCAGGACCCTTCGAACCTGCCGCGCGTCGGCGTCGGCGCGTTTCTCCTGTTCGCTTCTCTCCTCACCCTTGGCTGGCGCATGATCTTCATCCGTATCTACAAACGGACGGGGCAGTTGCGGCGCATGTTGATCGTCGGCGCGGGGCAGGCAGGCAAGACCCTTGCCCAGTTGTATGAAACCCTGGGGACGCGCTCGTTCAGCCTGGTGGGCTTTGTGGACGACGACAACCAAAAACTGAGAATATCCTATCACGGGTTGAAGGTGCTTGGTCCGAGCGACCGCTTGCTCCCGCTTATTGTTGTTCATCACATCAC
>CAYPCK010000105.1:0-2891 GCA_964409185.1 uncultured Anaerolinea sp.
CGTGGCGGAGATCCGCGAGGTGATGCCGCATCCCAACGCGGACCGGCTCACATTGCTTGATCTGTTCGATGGTAAAGAAAACCAAACCGTGCTGACAGGCGCTCCGAATATCTTCCACTTAAAAGGCACAGGCAAACTTGCCAAGCCGATCAAAGCCGCGTACGCCAAAGAGGGGACGACCCTCTACGATGGTCATGCCGAAGGCTTGCAGTTGATGACCCTCAAGCGGACAAAAATTCGCGGCGTCGAAACCTATTCGATGGTGTGCTCGGAAAAAGAACTCGGCATCTCCGAGGAACATGAGGGCATCATCCTGCTTGACGACGATGCGCCTGTAGGCATGTCGCTCGCCGATTACATGGGCGATGCTGTGCTGGATATTTCCATTCTGCCGAACATGGCGCGTAATGCCAGCGTGCTGGGTGTGGCGCGCGAACTCGCCGCGTTGACCGGGCGGGAGTTGAAGAAGCCGACGATCAAGTTCCCCTCTCCCAGTGGGAGAGGGGCTAGGGGTGAGGGAGAATCCACCACCGACCTCGTTGAAATCGAAATCACCGACCCCGAACTCAACCCACGCTTTGTAGCTGGTTTGATTCGTAATGTGGAGATCAAACCGAGTCCGTACCACATTCAGCGACGGTTGAGGCTGGCGGGGATGCGCCCCATCAACAACATCGTGGATGCAACCAACTACGCCATGCTCGATCTGGGTCAGCCATTGCACGCGTTCGATTACGATATATTGAAATCACGCTCCGGGAAGAAAAATATTAAAATTATCACGCGCTCGGCGAATGACGGCGAAAAACTCACCACACTCGACGGCACAGAGCGAACACTAACTTCTGCCAATGTCCTTGTTTGCGACGAGAGTGGCTCGCTTGCGCTGGCTGGCGTGATGGGCGGCGCTGAATCTGAAGTGACTGATAAAACAAAAACGGTCCTGCTCGAGGGCGCGGCATGGAATCCGATTAACATCCGCAAGACGGCAGGACAACACAACCTTCCATCCGAGGCGTCGTTCCGTTTTTCGCGCGGTGTGCATCCCGCCATGGCGGAGCAGGGCGTAAAGCGCGGGCTGCAATTCATGGCGGAGTGGTCTGGCGGAAACATCGCGCCCGGGCTCGTGGATGAATATCCGCTCAAGCCGAAGGACCCGACCATCACAGTCACGCCGAAAGATGTCAAGCGTTTGCTCGGCATCGAACTCACGGCGAAGCAGATCGCCGAATTGCTCACGCGCCTCGAATTTAAATGCACAGTGGAGAAAAATGTAGTCAAAGCAAAGACGCCGCCTCATCGCCTCGATATCGGCGAGGGCGCCGTCGGTCTTGCCGATGTGCTCGAAGAAATCGCGCGCGTCTACGGTTATGACCGCATCCCCGAAACACGATTGTCCGATTCGTTACCTCCGCAATTGGGCAACCCCATCCACGAGTGGGAGGAGCGCGCCCGCGATATTCTTGTCAATATCGGTTTGCAGGAAGTCGTCAGTTATCGCATGACTTCGCCGGAACGCGAAAACCGCCTATTCGCTTCCGCAGGGTCTGAGACCCTGCGGGAACACGTCGCGCTTGCAAATCCCATCGCGCCCGAGCGCAGTGTGATGCGTCGAAGTTTGCTCGCATCGGTGCTTGAGCATGCCGAGAAAAATTCACGCGGCGAATCGCTTTCGTTGTTTGAGATCGGGTCCGTCTTCCTGCCGAACAAAAACGATATTCCAAATGAACCGCGCAAACTCGCCCTCGTGATAAGCGGGACTCGTCTCGCCTCCGCGTGGGATGTGAAGGATTCCCCCTCGTTGGATTTCTACGACATGAAAGGGCGCATCGAGCTCCTGTTGAGCGGTCTGCGCCTTGGCGGCGTTTCCTACACCCCAGCCGATTCCGTCCCGTTCCTGCACCCCGGCAAAGCCGCCGAGGTCAAAGTGAACGGACAACCCGTCGGCGTGTTTGGTGAATTGCATCCGCTGGTGAAAGAAAAATACGATGTGGACGAGTCGGCTGTCATCGTCGCGGAGTTCGATCTCGAACAATTGCGCGGAGCGACTCCCACGTACGGCATCACGCCGGTCTCCGAGTTCCCCCCGGTCTTCGAGGATATCGCCGTCATTGTAGAGGAGTCTGTGGCGGCATCACGCGTGGAGGAATTGATCAGGCAGACGGGCGGAAAGACCGTTGCTCGCGTCCGCCTGTTCGATGTCTATCGTGGGGAGCAGGTCGGCCCGGGCAAAAAGTCGCTGGCGTATAATCTCACGTACGAATCAGATAAAACGATGACCGACGCCGAAGCCGCGGCGATCCGCGCGAAGATCGTCAAGCGGTTGGAACATGAGGTCGGCGCGAAGTTGCGAAGTTAACCTGTCGATATAAATTTCGAAAACAAAAGGAGAATTTTATGAACAACAAAAATACTGGAATGATCGCCACTGTTGCGACGGCTCTGATTTGCGGGTGTTGCGCCCTGTTCGCCTGCATCATGGGCGTTGGCACGATCACCGGCAACGGCACCTTCACCGTCGGCGGCTCGACCGGGCAGACCCCGCCTGCATATGGGTATGCCATGCTGTGTGTCTCGTTGATCGCGATTCTCGTCCCTGTTGCGGTGGGAGTTTTCACGCTTCGCAAAAGACCGGAGCCGACCGAACCGACACCCCCAACCACCGAGTAAAAAAACAACGGCGACCTTGCAAGGTCGCCGTTGTTTTTCGCCTGAGGCTTAGTTCACAACAATGGTGAGTGTCATTGGGCAGAAGTAGTGATTATCGACGACCAATGCCCATCGCGTGGTGTATGTGCCTTTGTTTTTCGGCGCTTCCATATCCACCGGGAGGAACACGTTCTTCCCCGGTTCCACTCCTTTGGGGATGCTGTAAGTTTCCACTTTGTGGA
>CAYPCK010000105.1:2901-3514 GCA_964409185.1 uncultured Anaerolinea sp.
CGCTTTCGTACACATAGTCCATCGTGGCGCGGAACCAGTCGTTCTTGCCGATGTTTTTCACCAGCCATGTGGCGGTAAAGTCCTGGCGGGGTATCATCACCGTTCCGTTGATGGGATCCACTTCGCGCACCTCGCATCCGTAATCCGAATTGATGTTGCCGCTGGTGATGCCCGTAAACGTCGCGGTGCCGGGTGCGCCCAACCCCGGCAGGATGAAAATGAAGGTGTTGGTCGGCGTCGGAGAAGCCGTCTCGGATGCGGGCGGCGTGGAGGTAAAGGTCGCCGTGGCGGAGGAGGTCGGCATTGCCGCGGCGGTTTGCGAGGCGGCGGCGTTTGCCGTCTGGGCAATGAACGTGTTGATCGCGCCGGGGTCGGCAGTCGGCGCGGAGGCGGGGCTGGCTACAGTGGGGAGGCAAGCCATCGTCAGCGCCAGCGACCCCAGCCAGATCAACACGTTTTTTTTGTTCATGGTTGTAAAGTGTATAGGTTCCGGCGGGTTATTCCACGACGATCGCGATGTAGGGGTAGCACAATTCGCCCTCGACGATCCAGGTCATCACGTGTTTGCCTTTTGTAGCTGGGGCTATCGCGTCGATGATGATGGTCGCGGATT
>CAYPCK010000105.1:3524-7237 GCA_964409185.1 uncultured Anaerolinea sp.
TTCGCCAGGCTTCAAGTCGGCGCCAAATTCGCGGAAGGTATCGGTCGGGTCCTTCATCAGGACCGTTCCGCTGAAATATTTGATGTCGAGGTTGGCGGGAATGGTCTTCGTGCCCGTGTTTACGATCGTCCACTTGATATCGAATTCGTTGCCGGATTTGAATACAGTTAGATCGCGCGGTTTATTGTTTACGGGTGTGCAGTCCAATGCCGGCTTGACGACTGTGCCTCCTCCACCGCCGCCCGTCACGACCGTATTGGTCGGCGCGATGAGCACAAATGGAGTCGCAGAAGGGATGATCGGAGTCTCTGTCGGGAGGGCAGAATCAGTCTGGGTCGGAAGCGTGGTGTTCGTCGGCAGGGGTTGCGCGGCTTGCGTCTGCGTACCGGCGGCGGAAATCGTCAACGCCACGGCGGTGGCAACCTGGTTTGCCGCATCTTGAGGGTCCGGCGTGGTGGCTTGTGGAAGACAGGCGGTAACCAGCAGGATCGCTACAAGGGTGAAAAGCAAAAATCGTATTTTGGTAGGTGTCATTTTTTCTCCTTCGTATATTTATTTCACATTCGGCGCGGCTGAACCGTCACCGATGCCGAGCGGCTGCCATTTTTTATCGTCCTTGAGGCGGTGCTGAATGCCGTGACGATCATGCACTTCGTCGAAATTCTCGGGTTTGATGAACATCTGCTCGCCGTCGAGCAACCCATGCACGCCGGACTGGCCGGGTTCGGCACGCTTTTCGCCTGTAAATTTTGCCGCGTCACTGGGCATGTAATCCGTCGGCTCTTCGTAGGTGGTGATGTAGCCTTCGTAGTTGCGCAGGATGATCTTGTGATCGGACATGCTGATCAGGTAATTCGGCATCACGGGAATCTTCCCGCCGCCGCCCGGCGCGTCAACGATGTATTGCGGGACGGCATAACCGGACGTGTGACCGCGCAAGCCTTCCATGATCTCGATTCCCTTCGCGACGGGAGTGCGGAAATGTCCCGCGCCTTCGACGAGGTCGCATTGGTAGAGATAATACGGGCGCACGCGGATACGGACGAGGTCCTGCACAAGTTTGCGCTGGATATGCACGTTGTCGTTGACACCCGCGAGAAGCACCGCTTGATTGCCAAGCGGGATACCAGCCCTCGTTAAACGGTCACAGGCTTCGGCGAGTTCCTTTGTAATTTCATTTGAGTGATTGACATGAATGTTCAACCAAAGCGGGTGATACTTTGCGAGCATGTCACACAGTTCCTGCGTGACGCGCATAGGCATGAAGACAGGCACGCGCGAACCGATGCGGACGATCTCGATGTGCGGGATCTCGCGCAGGCGGCTGAGAATCTCTTCCAGAATTTTCGGCGCGAGCACAAGCGGGTCGCCGCCAGAGAGCAACACGTCGCGCACTTGCGGCGTGCGTTTTAGATATTCGATCTGCATCTCGAATTCCTGCCTCGAGAAGGTCTGCCCGGGGTCGCCGACGATGCGCGAGCGCGTGCAATACCGGCAATACGACGCGCATTGCGTGGTCACCAGCATGAGGACGCGGTCCGGGTAGCGGTGAACCAGTCCGGGCACCGGGGAGTGGCGGTCTTCCGCCAGCGAGTCTTCCATCATCGCGGTGAAGGATTGCATTTCCTCCGAGAGTGGAATGATCTGCTTGCGGGTGGGGTCATCGGGGTCATTGGGGTCGATCAACGAGATGAAGTAGGGCGTCACGTCGACGCGGAACAGTCCCTGCGTTTGCAGCGCTTGCTTCTCCGAATCGGTCAGCGGTATGATTTTTTCGATTTCTTCCACCGTGTTCAGGCGGTGGCTGAGTTGCCAGCGCCAGTCGTTCCACTTTTCATCGGGAACATCGGCGTAAATGGGGGCACGTTTTGAAACAAAAGGGGTGGCCATGGTTTCCTCCGGGGGTCGAATGATTGGTCAAATGAGTTAAATCGACGCGCAGAAAGACCGGAACGGAGGATCGTGATCGGGCCGGAAGAATCCGCCAAAGAACGGGGGCGCGCCGGCGCTATGAATACACGCGTCTTTCATGATTTGAATTGTACGGGCAAACAAATATAGGGTCAATGTCACTTTTGGCGGGTCGGGTTTGGGGCTGCCTTGGGTATTCCCTATTTCAAAGAGGAATCGGCGTTCATCATTTCAAAATAGCGCATGAGTTTGAGCGAGGGCAGTAAGGTTTTTCGGCTATCCGTTCTCATTGAAATGGACTACAATTGCAGATGAGGCAACCATGACGACCAACCTGACTGATCTTGAAGTTACTCACAACCCCGCCGAAAATCGGTTTGAGACGTGGATCGAAGGGCGGCTTTCCAAGTTGGACTATATCGAAGACGGCGACACGATCGTGATGACGCATGTCGGCGTTCACCCAGAGGATCGCGGTCAGGGAATTGCGGGCAAAATTACGGACGTTGCGCTGGCGTACGCGCGGGAGAAATCATTACGAGTGATCCCTATGTGTTCGTATGTTGCAACACACATACGCAGGAACCCGCAGTATGTTGAATTGACGAGGCAACGAACGTAATTGATCCCCGTTGTCGCTAAAAGCAAAACGCGTTCCACGCCTTTGGCGGGAACGCGTTTTTTCATGTGGCGGGGAGGACAGGATTCGAACCTGCGTCCGAGGATTTCGCCCCGGAAACCGCTTAGCAGGCGGCCCCATTCGACCACTCTGGCACCTCCCCAAATTGGGTTTGAAAGTTACAGGTTTGAATGTTGACACGTTCAAACCTGAAAACCTGTCAACATGCGAACTGGCAACTCTTAGGCGGAGGGAGTGGGATTCGAACCCACGTTGGTGTGACCCAAACATGTTTTCAAGACATGCGCCTTCAGCCGCTCGGCCATCCCTCCACAGAGCCTCGCGTTTTTCGAGGCGGACGAGATTTTACCATAAGAGCGCTTTGGAAGTTTGACACCCATTCTTCGGGGAGGCAGGCTCCAGAAGTGATTTCCACTTTTCAGAATTGAAAATCTTATCCTGTAACCTTTAAGAACACGGACTCGCCCACAGGGGATTATAATGACGAAGTAAAGGAGTTTGACCATGAAATCATATTTTTCTCCTTCCTATCGAAACCGTGGGCAGGGACTGGTTGAGTACGCCGTCATCATTGCGCTGGTCGCGATCGTGGTGATCGTGGGAATCAGCGCGTTGGGCCCCCGGATCGGCAATACCTTCTCCTCGATCAACAACTCATTGGCAGACGGCGGGATTCTAAACGGGGATGCAGGCGGCGACCCGCCTCAATCCTGCGCAGCCGCCTCCGCGGCGCATGGGCAGTGGCATGCGGACTGGAACGGAAACCCGAATGCCGATCAGGCTCAGCACGATGCTCTGGAAGCCGCCATGAATGCAGCTTGCGGATAGTCAATTTTGTACGCCTGAACTGTGAATGAAGTCGTCGTCATATTCAGCGACGACTTCATTGCTTTAAATAGCGGCATTGACGTCAATGTTCGGGAGTGGCAAAGTGGGTGAGCGAACGAAATCAGGGATATGAAAAGAATATTTTGGGAACTACTGGTGTCTCAATTGACGTTGGTTGAAATAGTGGACGAACAAACGAACGGCACTGTGCAAAGCTTACGGACAACGAGAAAAGCAACCGGAAGAACGAGCCAGGCGAGCCAAATAGTGTCTGAGTTCTGCATTGTTGCCTTCCACGGAGTAGGCGTCGGTTTTGCCTTCCGACACCGCATAC
>CAYPCK010000106.1:0-7204 GCA_964409185.1 uncultured Anaerolinea sp.
AAGCGGCACCGCATCGGCGACCGCCCATTGATGTTCGAGATCGACCCTGATGAAGCATGGGACATTGACGAGGAACTCGATTTTGCGATCTGTGATTTTTTATTGAAGAGATAGAGATTGAATAGGATTCAAAGAATCTGGCGTACCCTGGTCGGGTGGTTTTCCGTTCCCTGGTACCCTCTCACATTGAGCGCGTATCCGGTTTTGGCGCTGTTGGCATACAACATCGGGCAGGTGAACATTGGGTCCGGCTGGCGCCCTCTGCTGGCGAGTGTGGGCTTTGCAGGCGCTCTTCTGATCCTGTTGCGGTTCCTCCTGCGGAGTTGGAATCGCGCCGCGTTTTTGACGACGCTCTGGGCGATCCTGTTCTTTTCGTATGGTCACATCCGCCTTCGGTTGAGGGACTTGTTGACGGAGCTGGATCTCGAGAGCTGGTTGATACTGATATGGTTCGTCTTCTTCGTCCTTTCCGCGGTGTGGACAAGGAGGAAAAACCCATCGCCCGCGGTGTTGAACGTGATCGCTCTCGGGTTGGTGATCACTTCTTTGATGCAGATCAGTTCCCAGGTCCGGCTGCGAAGCGTGAATGTCGAGGAGGAGGAAAACGTCCCCGTGCAGGAGGTCTCGCCTCCGGCGAATCCGCCCGACATCTATTATTTCATCTTGGACATGTATACGCGCGAAGACCTGTTGAAGAGCGCGTATGGTCATGATAACAGCGGTTTCTTGAAACAACTGGAGTCGCGCGGGTTTTATGTGGCGGAATGCAGTCAGAGCAATTACTCCGACACCGCGCAATCCCTCTCCTCCTCCCTCAATTTGGATTACGTTCAAACCATCAGCGATTCGTTCATTCCCGAGGAGACCGAGTTGCTGGGGCTGATGAAACTGCTGGATGATAATGCCGTGCAACGCACCGTGACACACTTTGGTTACCAGACCGTCAGTTTTTCGAGCGGATTCCTCTGGGCGGAGTGGCGCGATGCCGATCTCTTTCTCGCGCCGCCCGAGGGCGCGGTGACCGAATTCGAGACGGAGATCATGTTCTCCACGCCGTTGCGCCTGCTGAGCGACAAGGGTATCTTCAGCATCACCGACCTGTACGCCGAACGGTTCCGCGCGCGCACCCGCTTCGTCCTCGACGGGATGGCTGACCTGCCCGCGCGGCGGGTCCCAAGTTTGTGTTCATCCACCTGATCGTCCCTCACGTGCCATTTGCCTTCGATGAGAACGGGAACCCCGCCCCTCCGCGCCAGGACCCCCGGCAAGGATATTTGAATCAAGTGAAATTCATCAACAAGTTCATCCTGCCCCAACTGAGAAACCTCATTGAACGTTCGCCGTCTCCGCCGATCATCATTTTGCAAGGGGATCACGGTCCACAGGACGTGGATGGACCCGAGGCGCAAATGAAGAACCTGAGCGCCTATTACCTCTCTCGCGGCTCGGAGGTGTTATATCCCTCCATCACGCCGGTCAACAGTTTCCGCGTGGTGTTCAACGAATATTTTGGGGCAGACCTGCCCTTGCTGGACGATGTCAGTTATTACTCACACCTCTCGCATCGGTACGATTACACGGTGATGCCCGGCACCTGCCCGTGAATCCGCGCCACATTGCAGATCGGTTAACCTGTCCGCCGCCAAAATAGCGGGTGATACAATCGAAAGATCGAGGCGACCCGATGACATCGGCAAAACGAAAACCCAAACCGAAACCCCAAATACGAGGCAAAACCCGGTCTCGACCCGCGGGCGAGATCGAATTTTCGATCAAGCCCGGCGCAAAGACCACCCTCACCATCGAAGCCGGCAAACAACGCGCCGGCGAAGTGCTGGTGCGCATCCGCGTGGAAGGGGAAAAAGCCCGACGCTCGGCAAAGCAGGTGGAGGCGCGGGAAGAAGCGCCCGGCTTTGGCGCGCGCGCCATCCAAAGACTCGAATGGCTGGGGGGCATCCGCGCAATCCCCCTTGGCTTGTGGTTGTTCGTCGGCGCGATTGCGATCTACCTCGCCACACGCTTGATCGGGCTGGATCGGTTCCCCATCTATTTTTTCACCGATGAAGCGTTCCAAACGCAAGCCATGGTTGAACTCATCCAGTTGGGCTACCGCAATGTGGAGGGGACGTTTCTCCCGGCGTATTTCGGCAATGGCATGGGGTTCACGGTGTATTTGCAGTGGCTCCCGTTGTTGCTTTTCGGCAAGTCGGCGGTGCTGACGCGCGCCGTCTCAGCGGCGGTGACGGTGATCGCGGCGCTGGCTGTCGGAGTGATTTTGCGCGATGTGCTCCGCGCCAGATACTGGTGGGCGGGCGCGCTCTTCCTTTCGTTTACGCCCTCGTGGTTTTTGCATTCGCGCACGGCATTCGAGACGGGCGTGTTCGTGGCGTTTTACGCCGCCGCGCTGTGCGCCTACCTGCTGTACCGAAACCGCTCGCCCGTTTATTTTTATTGGACGGCGCTGTTCGGCGCGCTGGCGTTTTATTCGTATAACCCGGCGCAGTTGATGGTGCCGGTTACGGCGGCGCTCCTGTTGCTTTCCGATTGGCGTTACCATTGGGAGCAACGCGACACCGTGTTGAAGGGCGGCGTCCTGCTTGCGTTCCTCGCCGTCCCCTACATCCGTTACCGCATCATCCATCCCGACGCTTCCGGCAACATTCTACATTTGTTGGGGTCGTATCTCGTCAGCGATATTTCGCTGGTCGAGAAAGCGCGGCTGTACATCTCTGAATATTTTTTTGGGTTGAGCGCGTATTACTGGTTCGTCCCCAACGACCGCGACCAGATCCGTCACATCATGAAGGATTACGGTCATATCATGCTGGCTACGTTTCCGTTGTTCGTAGCGGGGTTGGCGCACCTGTTGCGGAACCTGCGCGAACCGGCGTACCGCGCGCTCCTCTTCATCATGTTGATCTCGCCGATAGGCGGCGCCATGGTGCAGATCGGCATCACGCGCAGTCTGGTCTTCGTTGTCCCTGCCGCGATCCTGACCACGCTGGGACTCGAACGGATTCTGCGATGGGTCGAGGACCCGGCGCGGGCGTTGAAGGATGCCGAACCCGCCTCTCCTGCGACAGTGAAGCGGGTTGCCGTTTCCCTCGGCATTTTCCTCGCCGGCGCGATCCTCGCCTTCACCCTCGACAAAACCATCGACCAAATCTTTGTCGCCGCGCTGGCGGGTCTACTTGGGCTTCATGGGTCGGGCGTGTTCGATGCGCTCAAGCGCGGGATGCAAGACTGGTTCCCGGTTTGGAAGCTTCCCTCCGCGGCGATGCCCCTGCTCGTGTTCGCGGCGCTGGCAGGGACGAATTTTTTTGTGCTCAACGACGCGCTGAAGAACGGACCCCTCTGGTGGACGAATTACGGAGAAACCCAATACGGGGCGTTTCAAATCTATGAGGTGATCGAGGACTATCACGAGGAACACCCGCAAGCAAGAATCATTTTCACCTCCAGTTGGGCGAACGGAGCGGATGTGTTGAACCGCTTTTTTATCGGCGTGCAACCCTGGCTCGATGTCGGCAGTATCGAAGGCTACATCCAGCGTAAATTTCCCATGGATGAAAACACCGTGTTCGTGATGACCCCGCTGGAGTATTCGGTGGCGCTGAACAGCGACCGGCTGACCGATGTGCGCCTCGAACAGACCGTTCCGTACCCCGATGGCTCGCCCGCCTTCCATTTTGTGCGCCTGCGTTATGTGGATAATATTGATGAGATCTTCGCGGCGGAGCGGGCGGTCCGGGCGGTGTTGCAAGAGGCGGTCGCCAGCGTTGGCGGGCAAGAGGTGGGAATCCGTCACACGTATCTCGATGCCGTCAGCCAGGCGGATACGATCCGCCTCATCTTCGACAACGATACGTACACGTATGCCAAAACCTTCGAGGATAACCCGTTCGTCATCGAATTGACCTACCCCGCGCCGGTCACGGTGAACGGTTTCTCGCTCATGATCGGTTCGGCGAACATTCAGGTCACGCTCACGAGTTACCCCGCGCCGGGCGCCGAACCCCTCGTGTATACCTTCGAGGGCAAGGGGTCGGTGGATGAGCCGGTGATCTCGTTCGACCTGCCGCAGGCGGTCAACGCGCAGGTCTTGCGCTTCGAAGTGCTCGACCCGTATTCGCCGCCTCCCGCCCAGATCCACATCTGGGAATTGACCCTGCGCTGAACAACCCCGTTTGATCCTCACTGTGAAATGGTGAACTTCATCCCTTGTGAAGGTCTTGAACTCCTGTAAAAATTCAGGAAAGGAGACTCGCATGAAAAAATTGTTTTGGCTATTTCTTGTATCCGTCCTGTTGCTCGCCTCGTGCGGGACGACCGGCGAGGAGGGCATACCTCTCGAGATCAGCGTGAACGAAGCCTATCAACTTTACGAAAGCGGGACGTTCTTCCTCGATGTGCGCACCCCGGAAGAGTGGAACGAATTCCACGCGCCCAACTCCACGTTGATTCCCCTCGATGAGTTGCCGAACCGGCTCGGCGAACTGCCGAAGGATCAGTTGATCGTGGTCGTTTGCCGGTCGGGCAACCGCAGCGCCACGGGGCGCGACATTTTGCTCGAGGCTGGGTTCCCCGAAGTGACCAGCATGAGCGGCGGGTTGACCGAATGGGTTGATAATAATTATCCGATCACGACAGGTCCGTAGAAAAAACGGAGGCGACAAGCCTCCGTTTTTGATTCTGCTTCAACTCAATTATGACGGTTCGACATCGCAGACCAGCCCGCCGACGCGGTAATGGTCCTCCTCGCTGAACCAGCTGTCCGCGAGCGCGTCGGCTTCGGCAAGGGTATCGCCGGGCACGAAATACGGACCGTCGTAGCCAGAGCCAAAATCCACCATGTAGTTCGCGCCGAGCACTTCACCCGGACCGCAAGTGGGTACGCCGCTGTCGGTTGAGGGACTTCCCCGGCTGGGGATGGGCACATGGAAGATCTGCCTGGCAAGGTAGATGATCCCTGTCTGACCGGCGAACTGGGTCAGCCCGCCCTGGGCGTTGCAGACGATGTGTTCCTCGTCTTCGGTCACCCAGCAGAACAGTTCGTAGAAGTCCGAACCGACGTAGATGGCGGCGTCTTTTAGATCGCGGTTGCGGAAGCCGCTCGCGGAAAAGATGTACACGATACCCTTGCCGTACACAAACGAGGCTTCTTCGTAGGCGATGTATCCCTCTGCCGAGGCGTTGCCCACTTGAACCCCAAGCGCGGAAGCAACAATGACGACTGCAAGCAAAATAAATAAAACCCTTTTCATTTCTCTTTCCGTTTCTGTTGAACGTTGAATTGTGTGACCAAGACCCGCCAACCCGGTAAAGGTTACCGCGGCAGGGTTGCAATTCGGTCACACATCGGTCAGGGGAGAGAGATTTATACGGGGTGGATCAGGCGGAACGTCCGGGGAAGAGACGCTCAGCGACAGCGGTTCGGGTATGGTCCCAGCCGGTCATGATCCTGGTTGGGGGCGAAGTAACTTTTGTCCACGAGCAAGGGCAGACTAAAACCCAGATAGCGGTTCAACACGACCCTGAAACTGTTGACCGGTGAAATGCCGGGGTACAACGCTTCAGCCATTTCGACGCCGGGCAGGGAGTACGCGTTCAGGATCGGCATGCGGATGGCGGGGTCGTTCGTCAGGTCGGGCGGGGGACCGTGATCGCCCTGCACGATGATGACCGGCGGGACAGCGGACTCGCGTTGAAGGCTATCGATCACGCCGAGAATCTCGCGGTTGATGTACGTGACCTGGTTGAGATACGCATCCACGAATTGCTCGTGGGTGGCGGTATCGGCGTTGAAGTCGAGCCATTCGCCGTCCGCGCCGAACGAGAAGGGTGGGTGCGGGATGACGAAATGGGCGAATACAAAATACTTTCCCTCGCGGGTCGGAATTTCCTTCAACGTTTCGATCATCGAAAGGACGCGCAACCGCCGCGCCTGACTGTATGCAGTAGCCGTTGAATTTTGCCGGTCGTAATCCGTCCACACGCGGAGCATGGTCGTATCGAGGAAGAGAGTTTCAAATTCGGTGAGGGTTGAAAACGACCTGCCATAATCGGGATAAATATCTGCATCCGTCCATTCGGTCATGCTCCAGCCGGTGGGGAAGGCGACGATGGTGTATCCCCGCGCTTCGAACGCCGCCCGCACCGCGCTGTGCTTCAACAACGAAATCCGTTCCGCATCATTCGTTGCGCCGAGCGAATCGAGGTAATCGTAATTCAACGAGGACGGCAAGGAATACAGCGTGTGTGCATAGTTGCTCTGACTGCATTCCGCCACATAGAACCCGCGCGCCTGCAATGCTTCGATGAATTCGCTGTTGTTGAAGCCGTATTCGCTCTGCAGAACATCCTGCCGCCCGTAGCCATCGAGGACGATGTAGTATACATCGGGCGTTGCGACGTCCGCGCCGGGGTTTGTTGCATCCGAGGAGTTTTTTGCGGAAGCATTAGCGATGAGTTGCTGAATGAGGCTGGATGAAATCGTCAGGGATGGATAGATCAGCAAAAAAACCGCGACGAGGTTTAGCCGATACGTTGGAGAATCGGGTCGTTTAACTCGGCGTAGAATCCAGATCGCGCCGCCGATGCCGAGAAGTACGAAGAGCGGAAACAGCGTCCGATGGCGGAACAGGTTCACGTCGAGAACGAGGCGCCCCTCGAAGGCGGAGTAAAGTTGTCCGTAGGTGAAAAAAAGAAAAAGAAGCGCGAGCGAGACCAATGCCGCGCGATGAGCGTTCCGCAGGATTCGGTGGAGAGCCCCAAAAAGGATTCCCGCCAGCGCGAGCGAAAATACCAGCGGGCGCACTGCTTCGCCGATGAAGATCTGACCGATGTTGAACGCGGTGAGGGACAGAACAGAGAACGATGTGAATAGCACAGGATACAACGGAATATTTTTCAACATGGGCAATGCAATTTTACACGGTAACGGAGTACAATCCGAGCATGACAATTTTCACCACCCCGATTCTCAGCAGACTCTTTCATTATGCCGCCCGCTTTTGGATGCGCGTGGCAGGCTGGTGCGTGAACGGGACTCTCCCGGACCTGCCGAAGTATGTGCTGATCGGCGCGCCTCATTCCTCCAGTTGGGATTTTGTGCTGTTCCTCGGCGTGATCTTCACGTTGCGGGCGAATGTGCGCTTCATGGGCAAGGCGGAGTTGTTCCGCCCGCCGTTTGGCTGGTTCTTTT
>CAYPCK010000107.1:0-7140 GCA_964409185.1 uncultured Anaerolinea sp.
CTTGCTCTCCTTCGACTCCCTTCTCCCTTCAAGGGAGATGGGTCGGGGATGAGGGTCCAATGTAAAACAAAAACAGGCATGCGCGGGCATGCCTGTTAACGACTCAGCATTAAAAAAAGACAGCCCTTCCAAGCCCAAACAGATGGAATCCACCTGTATCACCGCGCTCCCTTTGTGCCAAAGATTACTCTCTGGTTTTCGGGCGAGCAACAGAGTTTTTTTTAAACTTGTTGCCTTGCGCTTTCTTCGGAAGGGAGAAAGGAGTCTGTGACAAACTCCAGAGGCATCCGCTGATCAATCCGATGTTCTCGCTCTCTTCCCCTCTCCACTCGGGAGAGGGGTTAGGGGTGAGTGCGATTAGCATGTCTCTCGCGAGACAGAACCTCCACCTCGTGATCCCGCGTCTGGTTTCGATACGTGGCGCTTGCAGCGCCACTACTCAACCAACTGCGGGACCCAGCCGCTAAATCTCCGAATATTCAATTATTAATGGCGGCGATTGTACACGCATGGTATGACTTCGTCAAGCGTGAAATTGGTGATTGTATTTTATAACGATTTTCGATAAGATTTAACCACTTCAACACCGGAGGCTCCGATGCATTCCTCGCATTCAATTCAGGATTATCTCGACGTGGTGAAACAGGGGATCGCGAAAAAATTTGGAGACGGCAAACCGAAACGTGTCGTCATTGTGGGGGCGGGTCTCGCGGGACTTTCGGCTGGATTCGAACTTAGGAAAGCCGGTCACCACGTGACCATTCTCGAAGCCCAGCAGCGCGTCGGCGGACGCGTCTACACCCTGCGCGACCCGTTTACGCATGGGTTGTATGCCGAAGTCGGCGCGATGCGAATCCCGCGCGCGCACACGTTGACGATGGCGTACGTCGAAAAGTTTGGACTCAAGACCAACGACTTCACGATGGACAATCCTAACGCGTACTATTACATGGGCGGACGGAAAGTCCGCGCATTCGAAGCCGCGAAAGACCCGTCGCTGCTTGGTTTCGATGTCTCTGAGAAAGAAAAAGGGAAAACGGCAGGGCAGATGTATGAAGCCGCGCTGAAACCGTTGCTCGATCTGCTCGAAAAAGATGGCGATAAGGCGTGGGATGAGATTGTCGCGAAATATGACCAATATTCCACGCGCGAGTTTCTTGAATTGAACGGCTGGTCGGAAGGCATGATCGAAATGTTCGGTTTGCTGGCGAATCAAGAATCGGTGATGAATTCGTCGTTCCTTGAATTGTTCCGCGAAGATTCAGGCAACTATTACACGAACATGATCGAACTTGATGGCGGCACGGACTTCTTACCGCGCGCCTTCCTGCCCGAACTCAAGGGGAACATCCGCTTTGGCGCGAAGATGATCGCCATGGATCAGTCGCCGAACGAAGTGACCATCCACTACGAAACTAAGGCTGGTAAATTCGCTGAGACCGGCGATTACGCCATTTTGACGGTTCCATTTCCCGTCATGCGCCACATCGAGGTGCTCAAGCCGTTCTCGCGCACCAAGATGCGGGCGATCCGCCAGTTGCATTATGATGCCTCAGCCAAAATATTATTTCAATGCAAGCGAAGATTTTGGGAAGAAGACGACGGCATTTTCGGCGGCGGCACGCTCACCGATCTGCCGATCCGCAATTTGTATTATCCCGATCACGGGCGCGAAACGGGGCGGGGTGTGATTCTCGCGAGCTATACATGGTCGGAAGATGCGCAACGCTGGGGTTCGCTCAAACCCGACGACCGCATCGTGCAGGCTCTCGATGATGTGGCGGAAATCCATCCGCAGATCACAAAAGAATTCGAAGTGGGAACTTCATGGATGTGGCACGACGATGAATTTGCCGGCGGCGCGTTCGCGTTGTTCGATCCGGGTCAGCAAACGTTACTGCACGATGAAATTGTCAAACCCGAAGGGAGAATCCATTTTGCGGGCGAGCACGCTTCGTTGTATCACGCATGGATCCAGGGCGCGTTCGAATCAGGATTGCGCGAAGCGATTGCGATACATCGAGCCCCTTAAATGCCTGGGCGGGGTCTTTGCGAAGCACCCCGCCCGAACTTTTTAATACCCCGCCGATGCCGTGTGCTGCGGAGTTTTGAACCTGCTTTCGCAGGTGGGTCCCTACCCAGAAACGCCGCCTTGGCTCAGGCCTATCGCGTTATTTCTTTAGGAGTTAAAGACCCTTTTTGTGAGTGTTGGCTCAAAACGGAAGGGCAGCATCACGAACACAGCAGGGATGTGGTTTTTATACCATACTCGTCGGCGCGAGGGGAGGGATACATTAATTACGATATTTTCAGGCGGGCGAATTTTAACTTGACAAAAGATGATTCGCGCGCGGCGCGAGATCGCTTGTTGGCTCTTTTCGCAATTAACGGGAAAGAGCCTCGCCGCGAAAGCCGCAAAGTACCCAAAGGGGAAAGAATAAAATGTATATCTTTGTTTTTACTTCGTGACTTCGTAACGTTTCGTCAGGCTCAACGCGTCGTCTTTTTGGTAAAAACAGTTTTTAGCGCGAACTTAACACCCAATAAAACCCCGCAGACAATAACGCGCTGGCGGGGATGGTGACCAACCATGCGGTGAGGATATCGCCCGCCACGCCCCAGCGCACCTTGCTGAAGCGTTCCGAAGCGCCGACGCCGATGATGGCGGAACTCACCACCTGTGACGTACTGACCGGCGCGCCGAAGAACGACGCGCCGAGAACCACTATCCCTGAGGTCATCTGTGTGGAAAAACTATGCAGAGGGCGGATCTTGTAGAACTTCCCGCCGAGGGTGCGGATCATCCTCCAGCCGGCGAGCGCAGTCCCAAGGGCGATAGAGGCGGCGCTGACTGCGACCACCCACGGCGGCACTTGAAACGTCGGCAGTACGCCGCCAATCACCAGACTCATCGAAATAACCCCCATCGTTTTTTGCGCGTCGTTGGTGCCGTGGCTGAGGGCGAGTCCGATCGCGGTCAGCAATTGACTGCGTTTGAAAAATTCGTTGATATGCGGCGTGGCGCTTTGCACGAGGAAGTAAATGATGCGAGTGAGGATAAAGCCGACGGCGAACCCGATCAACGGGGAAGTGAACAACACGATCAGCACTTTGTATAACCCCGCGAGTTTGATCGCCTCGATGCCTGTGCTGGCAAACACCGCGCCGATCAACCCGCCGATGAGCGCATGCGACGAACTGCCGGGGATTCCCCAAAACCACGTGACGAGATTCCACATGATCGCGCCCAACAGCGACGCGGCGATGGCGTTCAGGTTGAGCGCGTCGGATTGCACGATCTCAGCCCCGATTGTTTTTGCCACCACCACCCCAAACAAAAACGGACCGAGGAATTCTGCCACCGCGGCGATGCCGAGCGCCGTGCGCGGACCGAACGCGCGCGAGGAGATCATGGTCGCGACGATGTTGGACGCGTCGCGCATGCCGTTGAGCAGGTCGAAGATCAGCGCGAGGGCAATGACGAGGAGGAGGTCTGAGGACATAATGGGGATGTAGGGGCGACCCGTCAGGTTCGGTAAAGGGAATCTACTTTCGCTGGTCGGGTCGCCCCTGCCATTTTTAGGTTTTCTTCACAACGATATCCGCGATGATGTTCCCCGCTTCGTCGCCGCGGTCTGCGGCGTTCGACAAGTGACGATACACCTCGCGCAGTTTGAGCATTTCCACCACGTGGTGCACGTCTTCCGGTCCGCGGAAAAGATCCGCTACCGCTTCGCGGTACACTCCCTCGACGCGGTTTTCGAGCGCCTTGGCGCGCTGGGCATGGTCGGTGGCAACGGATGGGTGTTTTTGCAATCGCAATACGGCTTGATAGATCTCGTACGCCGCGTCCTTCAGGAGCGAAGCCATGCGTGTCATGTACGGCGTGGGCGCGACATTGAGGATCGCCATCTCGGAGACCGTGCTGTCGGCGTAATCGATCACATCGTCGATCGAACGCGAGAGGGCGAAGATGTCCTCGCGGTCGAACGGCGTGACGAAGGTGCGGTTCAACTCGTCAATCAGGATGCGGCGGGTTTCATCCGCTTCTTTTTCCTTGAGAGAAAGTTGTTCGGCGATCTCAGGTGCGGGCGACTCGAGATATTTGACGAGCAGGCGCAATCCCTCGAAGGTGGTGGCTGCCTGCTCTTGGATGAGTTTATGGAAAACTTCCTCGCGCTTTTTGAAGAACCGAAACATGAAACCTCTTGCCTGTGCTGAATTTGTCCGACAATGATACCACTGGCAGAGGCGTCCTTGCTTCAAACTGACCATTCCCGATAAATCACATACACAATCACGAAATATGTCACGTGACCTCTCTTTTGCTGAATGCTACACTGCTTCCAAATGGAGACTTCATGCAATATCCTCCCGAACCGTTCCGCATCAAAGTTACTGAACCGATCCGCCTCATTCCGCGCGAGGAGCGCGAAGCCGCGCTCAAAGAGGCAGGCTACAACCTGTTTGCGCTCAACGCCGAAGATATCTTCATTGACCTGCTGACCGACTCAGGCACGGGCGCGATGAGTCAGGACCAGTGGGCGGCGATCATGCGCGGCGACGAGTCTTATGCGGGGGCGCGTTCGTATCATCGTCTCAAAGCCGCTGTCGAAGATATTTTCGGGTTCAAGTATTTCGTCCCCACGCATCAAGGTCGCGCCGCCGAAAATATTTTGTCCGCGTGTCTGGTCAAACCGAATCAATGGATTCCAAGCAACATGCACTTCGACACCACCGACGCCAACATCCGCGCGCGCGGCGGACGCCCCGCGAATCTCGTGATTGACGAAGCACATGACCCGGCGAATCCGCATCCCTTCAAGGGGAACATGGATATCGCCAAACTCAAAGCCTTTATCGCGAAGTATGGGCGTGAGCAAATTCCATTCGGGATGATCACCGTCACGAACAACGCGGGCGGCGGTCAACCCGTCTCGATGGAAAACCTCAAGGCGGTATCCGCCGTCTATCGCGAGGCAGGCATCCCCTTCGTCATCGATGCGGCGCGCTATGCCGAAAATTGTTACTTCATCCAACAGCGCGAGGCGGGGTATCAAAATAGATCCGTCAAAGATATTGCGCGCGAAATGTTCGCGCTCGCCGACGGCATGTGCATGTCCGCGAAAAAAGATGCCATTGTCAATATCGGCGGTCTGTTGTGCGTGAACGACGAGACTCTCTTCCAAAACATCAAGAACGAACTGATCCTGCGGGAAGGTTTCCCCACCTACGGCGGACTCGCCGGTCGCGACCTCGACGCGATGGCGGTCGGTTTGTACGAAGGCTTGGATGAATCGTATCTTTCTTATCGCATCGCGCAGACCGCCTATCTCGCACAACGACTCAACGAGGCTGGCATCCCCACCATCCAACCCGCGGGCGGACATGCCGTGTATGTGGTTGCGAATCAAATCCTACCGCACATTCCCAATTGCGAATTCCCCGCGCAATCGTTAGCTGTTGAACTTTATCGCGAAGGCGCCATCCGCGGCTGTGAAATTGGCTCGGTCATGTTTGCGTGTCTTGACCCTGAGGACAACACCTGGCATTACCCCAAACTGGAATTACTACGGCTTGCGATTCCACGCCGCATGTACACGCAAACGCATATGGATTATGTCGCCGACACCTTAGCGAAAATAAAATCACGCGCCAATGATTTACGCGGATATAAATTTACATATGCGCCTGACTTATTGAGGCACTTCACGGCAAGATTCGAGCCGTTGTAACACCAAGATCACTGACAACAGACCATGGACCGCGACCATAAACGGTCTGCCGTCGGCGGTCAGGGCTTTTAACTCCTCAATTGCCTCGCCCTGCCGATGAAAGCGGCGAGAATCAACACGATCGAAAACGGAATGAAGAACCCGATGTTGCCGTCACTGTTCGAGCCGAGATAATCCAACGGCGGTACTTTGTTGAGCGGACCGATGTACCACACAACCATATACAGCACTTCAAAGAGTTTGTGACTGTTGCTCCACACGCCCGAGGCTAATGCAAAGGATGGAATGAAGAGGGCGGCGGACGTCCACGCCAGCAAACCGACAGTGTCGCCTGCGGTGAGTAGATTGATGAATACACCGCTCCCCGTAATTGCAGTGACAATAAATCCAGCCAGCCATTGTGCGGGGAGTTGTCTCCATAATGGGGATGCAGAAGAAAAAACCATTTGCTGGGTATTGTTGTACATTTCCCGATTGCCAAGCCCAGACCAGATGAGGATGGGGAATATCCATGTGAAGGGCAGGATGTATTGGCGGGCGACTTCGGGCGAGTTGAGCAAGCCCGCAAGGACGAAGCCAAGAGTGATGACGTACCACCACCAGCGTTGTCCCTTGAGGAGCAGTTTGAGTTCAGAGATCAAGACTCTGCCGAATGCAAAATGATTTTTGTTTGCCGATAAAGGAGTCAACTGCACGGGCTGAGATAAGGTTTGAGATGTTGAAGCAACATCAATGGTCGGAAGCGAAGCGGATTTTTTCATCCGCACGCTTCGCGGTTTGGAACGGGAGGGGTCAAAGCGATTGAAGAAGACAGCGGCGAGGAAGGTTAATCCGATTGAGATGCTAAAAATGGCAAGGCGATAGAGGATAATGTCGGCTGTCCATTCGACGCCCGACCAGGGAAACACATCCACTGATTTTTCGAAGTCTATGCCGAGCGAGAAGCCGCTGGTGTATTCGGGGAATTTGGCGCGGGCAGCGTCGCCCATGCTTTTGATGAAGATGGACACGCCGAGCGGGTCGAGACCTGGGCGGTCTTTGATGAATTGACTGTCGGTGAGCGGGGCGAGGAAGGCGAAGAGAAAAAAGTAAACGACGTTGCCGAAGCCGCCGCTCAAAAATGAAATGGTCTCAAACAAGACAGCCAGCGCCGCCACGAATGCCATGACAGGTGTGGTGACGAGCAGGAACGGCGCAAGCAAACCGATTACATCGAGTTGCGCGCTTTCGCCGTTGATGAATTGAATGAGCACCGCAAAGGCGGCGAGAATCAAAACCATCGTCATCAACACAGCAAAGTTGCTGAACCATTTGCCGAGCGCATACAGCGGACGAGTGAGCGGCGTGGTTGCCATAATTTGACCGACGCCTGTTTCTGTATCACGGTTGACAGAACCCTTCACCA
>CAYPCK010000108.1:0-7112 GCA_964409185.1 uncultured Anaerolinea sp.
GGGGTGCGTGACGGGGTGAAGGTGGCAGAGGGGATCGGTGTTTGTGTCATCGTCGGCGTGAGGCTCGCGGTCGGCGTAAACGAACTTGTTGCTGTGAAGGTGAGTGTGGCAGTTGGTCGCGGCGTGCGCGTTTGTGTTGGCGCGAGGGTGGGGCGCGGTGTGCGTGTTGAAGTGAGCGTCAAAGTCGGGCGCGGAGTACGCGTCGCTGTGAGGGTGGCGGAAGGAATCGGCGAAGAGGTTGAGGATGGCGCGAAAGTCGCCGTCGGCGCGGAGGTGGAGGTCGGGATTGGAGTGAATGTCGAGGTGGACGAAGCAGTCGCACTCGGCGTGCGACTCGGGGACGGGGTGGAGGTCGCCGTTAAGGTTGGCAAGGATGTCAACGTCTTATCGGGGGATGATGTGGCAGCGGGCTGTTTTGTTGAAATTTGAGTCGGGAGCGATGTTGTTGCCGGCAGGGGTGATGCAGCGAGCGTCGCGGTGGATGTGGGCGGCGGAGGAGAAATGTGATGCGCAATCGTATTCCCAAACAGCGCGGATGCGCCGCCGGCGATGGTCGCGATCAACGCCACCGTCAGCCATTGCCAGCCCGCGCGCATGTGCGCCTGCCGCGTGCGATAGAACACCATTTTGCGCGCGGTCTGAATCGAACGAATGCCCGCCCGCGCGGCAAGCAACGCAATCAATGTAAAAACAACAACGAGGATAATGACAACCGTGCCCGCGCTCATAGCCCGGAGATTATAACGCTTGAATCTGGCGGGTGACAGTCACTTGCGAAGCGACTGTCACCTCCTGTACAATTGCCGCATGAAAGAACTCGTTTTCCTCAAACTCGGCGGATCGCTGATCACCGATAAGACCAAGCCATACACTCCACTTTTGGATGTGATGGACGATCTCGCGTTGCAGGTTACCAAAGCGCTTCAAGCCGACCCCGACCTGCGTCTCGTCATTGGACACGGCGCCGGCTCTTTCGGCCACGTGCCCGCGAGCGAATACAAAACGCGCGACGGATTGCCTCCGCAAGCCACGCCGCTCGTCATGCGCGAGCGCGACAAGACGGAGGATAATTATTGGAAGGGTTTTGCGGAGGTCTGGTTCCAGGCATCCACATTGAACCGCTTCGTGATGGAGGCATTGCACAAGGCGGGCGTGCGCGCCATTTCCTTGCCGCCTTCGTCGAGCGTGGTCTCAAGCAACGGCGTGGTTTCGGTGTGGGATACCACTCCGATCCGCATGGCGCTGGCTTCGGGGATCGCGCCGGTGGTCTTCGGCGATACGGTCTTCGACGAAGTGCGTGGCGGGACGATTCTTTCCACCGAAGATCTGTTCATGCACCTGACGAATGCCCTGCGCCCGGACCGCATCCTGCTAGCTGGGTTGGAAGCCGCGGTGTGGGCGGACTTCCCGGCGCGCACGCGCAAGATCGAAAGAATCACACCTGCCTCATTCCATGAAATCAAGGCTGGCGTGGGCAAGTCCGCCGCGGCGGATGTGACCGGGGGCATGGAGTCGAAGGTAAAGCAGATGTTGGAATTAGTGGAGGGGCATCCGAATCTCAGCGTGCAGATCTTTTCGTGCGAAGCGCCGGGGAATTTGGTGAAGGCTCTGCGCGGCGAGGTATTGGGGACGGTGATCGCGGGTGGGTAAATAACCTGGTGGTTGAGTAGCCCGAAGCGACAGCGGAGGGCGTATCGAAACCACCAATAACAAACTACACCTACAGATTACAGGTGGTTTCGATACGGGACGGAAAATCGCCGTCCCTCCTCAACCACCAAAGCAATCTTGAAATGACACCCCTCTCCAAAACCCGTGACATCCCACCATTGCCAAAAACGTGAAATGTTTTGATAATTGGGTGAATTCAAAAATCGAGGAGCAATCGCCATGGCAAAGAAACCCGTCCGGGGGAAGAAATCCAAGCCCGCCCGCAAGACCGTCAAAAAAGCAGTGAAGAAATCCGCCCTGTTTACGCCGACCAAACTCAAACTGGTCCGACCCGTCCCGTCCGATATCGATATCGCGCAGGCGGCGAAGGTCAAGCCGATTTTGCAGATCGCGAAAGAATTGGGTATCCGTGATAATGAACTTGAATTGTACGGACCATTCAAGGCGAAGATCAAGCTCGAAATTCTCGACCGTCTCAAGAACAAACCCAACGGCAAATACATTGACGTGACCGCCATCACGCCCACCCCGCTCGGCGAAGGCAAGACCACGACCACGGTCGGTTTGAGTCAGGCGTTAGGCGCGCACCTCGGCAAGCAAGTCATCACCGCGATCCGCCAGCCCTCGATGGGACCGACCTTCGGCATCAAGGGCGGCGCGGCGGGCGGCGGGTACTCGCAGATCATCCCGATGGAGGATTTTAATTTGCATCTGACCGGCGACATCCACGCCATCACCGCGTCGCACAACCTCGTCTCTGCCGCGCTGGATGCGCGCGTGATGCACGAAAAAGACCAGGACGACGAAAAATTATTCAACGCGCTCTGCCCGGCGAACAAAAAGGGACAGCGCCGATTCTCGCCGACCATGCTCCGCCGTTTGAAGAAACTCGGCATCAACAAAACGAATCCTGACGATCTCACTCCGGAAGAACGATCACGCTTCGCCCGCCTCGACATCGACGAATCCACGATCACATGGCGGCGCGTGGTGGATATCAACGACCGCATGTTGCGCGAAGTGGAAGTGGGCCGCGGCAAAGACGAAGCCGGTCACGCGCACCTGTCGGGCTACGACATCACCGTCGCCTCCGAGATCATGGCGGTGCTCGCGCTGACCACCGGCATGGAGGACATGCGCGAACGTTTTGGGCGCATGGTCGTCGCCACCAACAAGCGCGGCGAAGCCGTCACCGTGGAAGACCTCGGCGTGGCGGGCGCGGTCACTGTGTTGATGAAGGACGCGATCAAGCCGAACCTGATGCAAACCCTCGAAGGGAACGCCGCCACGGTTCATGCCGGGCCGTTCGCCAACATCGCCCATGGACAGTCCTCCATCATCGCCGACAAGATCGCGCTCAAACTCGTCGGCAAGGACGGCTATGTGGTCACCGAATCCGGCTTCGGCGCGGACATCGGCATGGAAAAATTCTTCAACATCAAGTGCCGCTACTCCGGCTTGATTCCGCAAGTGGTGGTGATGGTCGCCACCGTCCGCGCGCTGAAGATGCACGGCGGCGGACCGAAAGTGGTGGCGGGTAAACCGCTTGCCCCCGAATACACCGATGAAAATCTCGGCTTGCTCAAAGCAGGTCTTGCCAACCTCGAACGTCACATCCAGAACGCGCGCAAGTTCGGAGTCAACGTGGTGGTGGCGGTCAACTCGTTTGCCACCGACACACCCGCCGAAGTGGAGTTGATTCGCAAAGCCGCGCTGGACTTCGGCGCGATGGACGCGGTGGTGTCCACGCACTGGGCGGACGGCGGCAAGGGCGCGAAGGCATTGGCGGAGGCAGTGGTAAAAGCCGCCGAGCAGCCGAGCAACTTCAAATTCCTGTATGATGCGAAGTTGTCCATCAAAGAAAAGATCGAAACCATCGCGAAGGAAATCTATCGCGCCGACGGCGTGGACTATTCCCCTGAAGCCGAGGAACAAGTGGAGCGCTATACCCGCCTCGGGTTCAGCGACCTGCCGATCTGCATGGCGAAGACGCATCTTTCGTTCACGACCGATGCGACCAAGAAAGGCGCGCCGACCGGGTTCCGCATCACGGTGCGCGAGATCCGCGCGAGCGTGGGCGCGGGGTTCCTGTACCCGATCCTAGGCGACATGCGCACCATGCCGGGGTTGCCCACCCGCCCGTCGTTCTACGATGTGGATTTGGACTTGAAGACCGGTAAAGTGCTCGGGTTGTTCTAAAATGAGCCGTGTCATTCTGAGCGAAGCGAAGAATCTCACATGCGTGTTGGAGACCCTTCGCTATCGCTCAGGGTGACACGTCTTTCGTAGTTACCTTGTAAATCTCTCCCTCCTCGATTTTTACAACCAACTCCATGTCCGCGATCTCCGCCAGTAGTTTCGGCGGGACGGCGTGACGGTAAATGCTGTTCGGCAAAACCCAGATGAGGTAGCCGGGTTTGTCGTGGGGCCAGCCGGCGTAGTTTTGCTGGATCTCGTTCGAGTCCATCGTGAACGAACGCGGCGTGACCGGCGACTCGCGCCGCGTGAAGAACCACACGCCGTCCGTGTAGTTGCTGTACAGCGTGGCGGAGGGATTCTCCGCGGCGATCTTCTGCATCGCCTGGATAATAGGGTTTTCGTGGAAGGCGCGGTTGTTGTACACGTTGTACGCGCTCGACTCCCCGTTTGCGATGGAGGATGAAACGTATTTCACCAAACTCCAGCCGGGATACGCCGCCAGCCAAAGAAAGAAAACGACGATCAATGACCTTCGCGTCAGTTGCGGCTTGAATTTCAAGTGAGGACGAATCAAATGCTCGAAAACCAGAAGAAGCATCACCAAAACCAGCGAAAGCAAACCAACGTAGTAGCGGTCGGAAAATAGATCTACGTGGTCTTCGGTGGTGACGGAATACATCAAGCCCAAAATGGTGAGAACAAAAAATACCCATGCGGTCAACGGCAGGGGTTGCATCAAGGACTTGGCGAAAATTCTCCAATTCTCTTTTTTGTTGATCGCCGCGAGAATTACCAACCCAAACCCAACAAGTATCCATGGATTATTGAACAGTGGTTGCAGCGCGGGGTGGATTGGCAGGAACCAGTGCAGAATTTTCGCCAGTGACAGCCGCAAGTTCTCCAGCGGATTCACGATGGAACCGGTCACGCCCCAGAACGAGCCGTAGATCCCAATGTTGTGAAGCCCGATCCATAGCGCGATGGGCAGAATGGATAACACACCGAACAGAATCGATTCGCGCGCCCCGCGCCAGAATTTCTCACGATAGGCGTACAGGATGAACAGTCCGCCCGCGGCGATGAGGCTCGCGCCGAGATAACGCGCCAGCGGCGCCAGCGCCGACATGGCGACCATCCACCAGAAGGCGCGGCGCGAGCGCGTCTGCACAAAGTCCGCGCTGGCGAAGAGGAAGAGCATCGAGAACGTGACGAACAACGGCTCGGAGGAAATATTCGCATGAATGCGGATCGCCATGTCGGACGTGAGAATGAACAAACCGCTCAGATAAATATACAGCGACCGATCGCGAAAAGCGTAGAACAAAAACGCGCCGTGCAAAAACGTATTGACCGCGAACAACACGATATTCAGCCAACCGCCCGCGTGCACCACGTCCAACCCGGTGACCGCGCTCACGGCGGCGATGGCGACGGGGTAGAGGGGGGGCCACCACAGCAACGGACGCCCGGTGTGATCGAAAAAGCCCTTGCCGTCCAGCAGGTTCTGCGAGATCGAAAGATATTTCGTCGCATCCGCCGACACGCCGGGACCGTACTTCGACGTGACCAGCGCGGCGATCACGCCGCCCGCCAGCGAGATTGCAACCAAAAACCACAAGTACTTTTTATTCATTGAATAATTCATGTTTTCATTATAATGGAGGACATGACACCGCTCCCCGCGCAGACCATCGAGGAAGCCTTGCAATTGATGAGGGATAAAAAACTCACCGCCTCAGAACTCGCCTCCGCCTGCCTCGCCACCATCGAACGACTCAATCCCCAGTTGAACGCCTTCATCACCGTGCAGGACGCCTTCACGCGCAGTGTGGCGACCACCATGATCCCCACCTCGGCGCGCCGACCGACCCATGCCGACGTCCTGCGCGGCATTCCCATCGCGCTCAAGGACCTGTTCGACACGGCGGGCATGCGCACCACGGCGGGATCGAAATTCTTCACCGACCGCATCCCCGACGAGGACGCGTTCGTGGTGGAAAAACTCAAAGCTGCCGGCGCGTTCCTCATCGGCAAGACCAACACGCACGAGATCGCCCTCGGCATCACCGGGAACAACCCGCACTTCGGCACAGCGCGCAATCCACGAGACCTTGCCCGCATCCCCGGCGGTTCCTCGAGCGGATCCGCCATCGCCGTGGCAACCGGCATGGCGCTCGGCGCGCTGGGCACCGACACCGGCGGTTCGATCCGCATCCCAGCCTCGCTGTGCGGCGTCATCGGCTTCAAACCCACTTACGGGCGCGTCAGCCTGCGCGGCGTGTTTCCGCTTTCGTGGAACCTCGACCACGTCGGTCCGCTCGCCCGCAGTGTGAAAGACGCGTCGCTGTTGTTGCAGGTCATCTCGTCGTACGACGCGCTTGACCCCGCCTCCACGAAGATGTTGAACGGCGATTATCTCGGTCATCTCGACGATGATATGCAGGGGAGGCGCATCGCCTTTGCCGTCGGCGAATACATCGAAAGCGCGGACGGCGACGTGTTGCAAGCCGTGCGCGAAGCGGCGAAGGTTTTCGAGGGCATGGGGTGCGTGATCGAAGAGGTCAATATGGATTTCCTGCGCGATGCCGCCCTCGCCAACGCCACCATGATGCGGTCAGATGCGGCGGCTTTTCACCGCGACCGCCTGCGCGAACACCCCGACTGGTTCGGCGAGGACATCCGCCGCCGGCTCGAGGAGGGTGCGCGGACCACGTCCACGGAGTACGCGCTGGCGAGGCGAACGCAAGCCGAAATGAAGAAACGATTCGAGGCGTTCTTCGAGTCGTATGACCTGCTGATCCTGCCGACGACGCCCATCCCCGCGCCGACCATCGAAGGCAACGACGCGGTCGAGCAAGCCGCGCGGCTGACGCGCTTCACCGCGCCGTTCAACCTCACGGGTCTGCCTGCGCTGTCCATCCCGTGCGGATTCACGCCCAGCCGACTGCCCATCGGCTTGCAGATCGTTTCGCGCGCGTGGGCAGAGGCGAAAGCGCTGAACGCCGGTCACGCCTACGAGCAGGCGACCGAGTGGCACACGCTCTTCCCCGCCTTGATAAGGTGACAGTCATCTTTAAGATGAGTGTCACCTTGCTGCCCATTCATGGAAACTAATCCCCGATTCCACCTCCCCCAACTGGACGGGTTGCGATTTATCGCGTTCTTGCTGGAATCTCTCGAGAATACACCGGCAATTTAATCGGTTATCAATGCCTCACTTACAGGTGTAGGTGAGCATATCG
>CAYPCK010000109.1:0-7102 GCA_964409185.1 uncultured Anaerolinea sp.
CTTGGGATATTCTACCAACACCGTAGAGGTATTGGTTGGTCCCATCGTTCAATACCTGAGTAAGTCCAGTATTCAAATCAAGCGTGAAGTTGACTCCGTTTTGGGTGAGCCGGTCGCCGAGTCCGTTGTATTGATTTACGATTGACGATTGTGGATTTACGATTGTCTTCAAGCGGTTGGCGGAGTCGTAGGTATAAGTGTTGACGCCGTCGTTGAGGAGATTGCCGTTGTTATCCCAGGTGTAAGTAACGGCGTTTACGCTGGTCAGGCGATTGGCATCGTCGTACAAATAATTGGTTGTGAGCGGCACACTGCCGATCAATGATTGTTGTTCGGTGCGGTTTCCGACCGCATCATAGGTGTAGTGATAGTAATCGCCCGTCGAGTAGTTGGCTTCGGTGAGGCGGTAGAGGGGATCGTAGACATAATCAATCGTGATCGCTCCGCTCTGCTGGAGAGGCGCGGGGAGTTTGAGTCCTACGAGGGCGAAGTTCGCCAATTCAGGCGCGCTGGCATCTTTCTGTATTGGAGTCTCAGTGACTGTTGGGGTCGGTGTTTGTAACACCGCAGGCTGGCGCGCGGACAGCAACCGTCCGTTACGATTGATTTCCACCGTGCCATCCTTGCCCGCGAAGACAGTGAAAACATCCCCCTTTGCAGTTGGCTGATTCCGATGGCAATTGGGAATTTAGCAGGTCCGGGTCGAGCGAGGCAGAAATCGTAACGTCAGTTTCCAGATGCTCCCAGGACGCCGCATTGTTAATATACGCAAGAATATCAAAATATTTACTGCTCCAGGTGGAGGTGTTACTTGAAATCATTTCTCCGGGGATCATACCGGATAATTCGAAGTGGCAGGTTCCCGAGGGTGTTGTCCCACATACCAACTCGGAATCTCCCCAGGTTGCAGTGGTTATGAAGTTTATGTAGGCGTGAAGGTCGGCGCCCCAAAAACAATTTTGACCGCATGAGCCAAATGTGGTTGTGGTGGCAAATGTCCCGTCGAGAATCGCGTGGTAATAGATATCGGGAGGCGCACAGTTTGCCCCCGTACACTCGAGCTTCATTCTGAGTTGCCCGCCGGTATACCAATTTACCCCCGCATCGGTGTGGAACGACTCCGAGATCGAGATAGCGGGGTTGGGGTCAGTACAAGTTGTCGATCCCGGCGGAAAACGACTGCTTCCGGATGTAGTGCCTTTCAAACGCACGTCAGCCGATTCGGGCGGAATCAGGACAGGTTGGCTGGATTCATCGCTCGTGCGGGGAATTGGTCTAGAATAAGTTTGATATTGGCTCGGAACAACCGCTGTATCTTTAACCAGACTTGTGCCACCGGATTCTTTTGAACTATTTAGAGTTAGTTCATCTCCAGAGATGCTGGATTGAGCGAACGCCACACGCGGAGAAAGCGCGCTAAACATGAGAGTTACAATTAACGCGCTACGACATGCAAATTCGATTTGTGACCTAAATGCAAACATGGCTCCTCCTCTATCTTATCTGCAACCCGAATCGCAACCCAGATTTTTTAGTGGCTGGTTTTTCGTGTGGAATTATAACTGTTACCAGACTACAAAACGGTACGCAAAATCAGTATAGACAACTTGAAATTTCCCCTCATTTATGCTATCAATGGAAAAAATTTTCACCGAGGATTTTGAATGCACCGAGAACGCGTTTCTGAAAATGTTTACTGGTTCCAAAGCGAAGTGTACGCGCAAGTGACGGCGGGCGTGGTGGCGGGTCCGCAATGGGCGGTGGTCATCGATACGCTGGCATTGCCCGACGAAACCCTGAGCATCCGCGAATTCATCGAGCACGAGTTGAACGTCCCCGTCCGCTACGTGGTCAACACCCACTACCACGCCGACCACGCCTGGGGCAACTGTTTCTTCCCCGGCGCCACGGTCATCGCGCACGACCACTGCCGCGCCATGCTCGAAGAACGCGGCATCCCCTCGCTCGAATCCGCCAAGCGGCAAAACCCCGCCATGCGGCAGGTGAAGATCGTCCTCCCGCACATGACCTTCAAAGCCGGCGAACTCACCCTCCGCGTCGGCAAGAAAAACCTGATCCTCTCCACGACGCCCGGCCACAGCGGGGATGGGATCTCGGTGCTGGTGGAGGAAGACCGCATCCTCTTCGCCGGGGATGCCTTTATGCCCCTCCCCTACATCGTGGACGGCGACGTGGACGAGATCATCACCTCCATCAAACACATCGGCCGCATGGGGCTCGAAAACATCGTGCAGGGTCACGGCGATGTCATCCTGCGCGGCGAGATCGACGCGGCGGTCCGCGAAAACATCAACTATTTGGGCGCGATCAAAAAATCGGTCAGAGCCGCGGCGAAACGCAGAAACGCCGACGAACTGATCGAACAGATCACCATCGAGGAATGCGGCAAGAGCCGCGTCTACCTTGGCGGGCTTGCCGAACAACTCCACCGCCGGAATTTGCAGGCGCTTCTTCAATCCATGAGTTGACGAATCAGCCCGTCACTCGCCCCCCACGCGCGGATTCCTGTCTTTGCGCACCCCGACAATTCCATCCTTCTTCAAGGCTTCGAGCTCCTCATCGCCGACCAGACCTTGCAACAGGTCGTCTGTGTGCTCGCCCCAACCCGGCGCAACGCGCGGACTTCCATGCGTGAAGACGAGCGGCGAATTCAACCCAACGGCGCGCCCGTCCTCCTCGCGCACATATCCCCGCGCCCTCATTTGCGGATTCTCCAGTGCCTCCGCAAACGAGAGCACCGGCTCCACGCACCCGTCGCTGGAGGCGAACGCCTCCAGCCATTCCGCCAGCGAACGCTCTTTAAAAATGGCAGCAACCTCCTCCCGAATGGCGCGATCAAATTGACATGGGATTAGATCGCCGCGTCCCGTCACCTTGCAAAAATCCATCCAAAAGGTCGGTTCGAGCGCGCCGAGGGTGAGGTATTTTCCATCGGAGGTTTCATAGATGTTGTAACACGCCAGCCCGCCCAGCAATGGAAGCGTCCCGGCTTGCACCGGCAAGCCGCTGAAATGCGCCGCGCCCGCCAGCGGCATCATCAACGCATACACCCCATCCAACAACGCCACATCGAGATACGCGCCGCGTCCGGAGGTGTGCCTGCCGGCCAAAGCGCTTAGCACTGCCATACCCGCCAGCATCGCGCCGCTTAAGTCTGCGATGGTCGCCCCAAACGGAATGGGCGCCTCGCCCGCCCGCGCATTCAATGATAGAGCGCCGCTCACTGCCGAATAATTCAGGTCGTGCCCGGCCTTTTTGCTGTACGGACCGCTCTGGCCATAACCGGACAACGCGCAATAGACAAGCCCCGCATTGATTTCCTTGAGCGTTTCATAGCCAATCTTGAACCGCTCCGCGGCGCCGGGGCGGAAACTTTCGATCACCACATCGGCGGTCTGTACTAATTTTAGAAATACCTCGCGCCCGCGCGGGTTCCGGTAATTGAGGGCGATGCTTTTCTTTCCACGGTTGATCGTTTCGAACAAGCCTCCGAGTTGCATCTCGGGAGGAGCGTGGCGCGCGTAATCGCCGGCGGTCGGCGTCTCCACCTTGATGACCTCCGCGCCAAGGTCTGCCAGCAACTGGGTGAGGAACGGACCCGGCAACAAACGTGTCAGGTCGAGAATGCGAATCCCTGCAAGAGGTTGAATCATAAATTTCTCCGTGGTCGAGCGGATATGGTATCCCGTTCATGCATTGCCCCCGTGAGCCGGCGCATGGTTATTTCGAATCGGATGGTGCGCTTTTTTCCTTGCGCGCGCGCAACCAACCGGCGAGACTGATGCTGATCACACGCTCGTTGCCGGCGAAGATCTTCTGAATATTGGGACGAAGCGCCCAGATCAACAACACTTCGGCGATCAACCCGTAGATCACATTGACCCACGGCATCAACCCCATCGAGGCGCGCACGGCAAACACCACGATGATTCCCAACCCGACCGTGAGCGTCGCCACCGATGCCATGCCGAGCGTAAACAGCACAACTGCGCCAATCACGAACACGATGGGGAACGTCCAACTCCACAGCCCCACCGCCCCGCCGAGCGCAGGCATCGCCCCCGCCCCGCCGCGCAAACGGAAGCGCCCGTTGGCATCGCGCTCCGCCAAAAAGATGGAATAGTTGTGACCGAGAATGGCGGCAATCCCTGTAAGGACGTGCGCGAGGCTCGCGTCCGGGGTGATCGTGCGCGCAACCCAGACCGCGATCGCCCCTTTCACAATATCGAGGATGGCTGTGGCAAAACCGATGCCAAACCCCGCCGCGCGAAATGCATTCGTTCCCCCGGTGCGTCCGCTTTCCACCTCACGCAGGTCTTTGCCGGTCTTCAATTTGACAAGAATCAACCCGAAGGGTATCGAACCAAGCAGGTAGCCAACGAGCACAGCGGCGCCATCAATCACAAATTGCATTTCACTTCCTCCGGGAATGGTCTACAGCAAAAAACACGCAATCATCTTTCGAGTTGCTCTAATTCACGAATTCCAGCGGCACTTCCTCAGCCTTTCCGCCTGCGATCCAAAAGCCGCGCGCCTGCCAGCCTTCCGCGCCGGGCGAAACAATGACATGCACCGCCTCGTAGGCCGCCTCTGCGATGTCGGTGGGCGAGGCAGTCGCAGGGCCGGTGGGATGCGAGTGGAAGATGCCGAGCAGGTCGAGGTGTCGGGATTCCATCCGCTCGAACGCGCGCAACTGTTCATACGGATTCATCACGAATCGCACCGGACTTTCCGCCTGGTTCGCCACCAGGATGACATCCTCCACCCGCTGATGTTTCCCGGCGAGCAATCCGCATGCTTCGTTCGGCAGGGTGGAAATTACGTGACGTTTAATTTCGCGCCACTGTCTTGTCGTCAGCATGAGTTTTTGAATCATCTCAACGCACCACGATCGCCAGCGCCCAGCACAACGCGGTGGCAATGGCGGGTTCGAGCGCGGCGCGGCGCGCAGGGAGTTCCTCGTGCAGGCTGATCGCCAGGTTGGTCAACCCATACATGGGACCCGTCAGGATCAACCCAAACTGGATCGGGGAAAGGGGCCAATAATGCAAGCCAGCCGCGAGTTGCACACACACGAAGGCAATCCCCGCCGACCAGGCATATTCCCATTGCCCGCCCAGCCGCAGGTGGAAAATTCTCAGGCTGGCAAACCCGGCGAACAGGAACAGGGAAGGCAGGGTGAAAAAAAGGCGCAGGTCGCCGTATCGCAAGGCGACAGCGAGAATAAAGAACAGGGTGTAGGAAATGGCTGTAAGCCCGGCTAATGCCAGCGTGTAATACGGCGCGCCGGGGTCCACCACGATGTATTCGGCGAGGAAGACGAGGATGAGGAAGGCGCTGCTGACCGCAAAGCCGCTCCACCAGGGAGCGCCATCGGGGAGCAGGGACAACGGAATGCTGATGACGAATGTGGTGAGGGTGGGCAGGATCCACCATTGATACGTCGGCGCGCCGCGCAGCGACGGATGCCCGCGCAGAAGCCAGTCCATGCCTGTGGCTGTGAGTCCGGCGGTCAGCACGTTCATGATGGCGGCGAGATCCAACGGGATGGAAAGAAAAAAACCCGGGAGTTGCAGTTCGAGGTTGAACTCCGGCGCTTGAATAATGCGCGTGAGCGCCAGCGCCAACAGCACGGTGGAGATCAGCACGCCGATCCGGTTGGAATCGGGCAGGTAGGAGCGCTCGTTCATGACCATCATTCTAACCCCTGCCGCAGAAGCGTGCCAGCGCATGATTCGGTATGGTAGAATCAATTGCTTATGACCGTGGAAAATTCAGAAAAACTTCCGCCTCTTCCAGGCGTGATCGGCTCCTTGCGCGTGGGATTCGATATCGTTTCCTCGCGCGTATGGCTGATCCTGTTGCCGTTCGCCTTCGATGTATTTCTATGGCTCGGTCCGCGTTTGAGCGCGGGCAAACTTTCTGAGTCCATATTCGCAAGCATGCTCGAGGCGTTAAAAGACCGACCGTTGCCGGAAGCCGAGACCCAGGCTGTCGGCGCTTTTTTTGAGATGATCGGTCGAATGAACTGGTTGAGTTTTGCGCGCACGTTCCCGGTGGGTATCTCCAGCCTTGAAGCGTTTGCGATACCGGAAACGATCGCGCAATCCACGCCGCTTGGCGCGCAGCCTGTGCTGGAAATAGGATCGTTCCTCAGCCTGCTCGGCTGGGCGTGCCTGCTGACGCTCGTTGGCTGGGCTGGCGGAAGTCTGTATTTCCAGTCGGTGTCGTTAGCCACTCTCGGCAAAGACGAAGCCGGCATCACAATCGGGCGCGCCTTTCTGCAAACCGCCCTGCTCTCGATGTTCCTCACGATCGGGTTATCCATCGCCTTCTTTCCGATTTCCTTGATCGTTGGCGCGGCAGGGTTGTTCAGCCCGGCATTAAGCACGGCGATCATGTTCGTCTTCGCGTTGCTTTCGTACTGGCTGATCGTTCCCCTGTTTTTCACCCCGCACGGAATTTTTGTGAATCGTGAGAATGCCGTCCGTTCGATGTATTCCAGCCTGCGCATCTCGCGCTTCACCTTCCCGACGAGCGGCTTGTTCGTGCTCACCTTATTCGTCGTCACCAGCGGACTGAATTACCTGTGGATCGTTCCCAAAAGCGACACGTGGATGAAACTGGTCGGCATTTTCGGTCATGCCTTCATCAGTACCATGCTCCTCTCAGCCAGTTTCGCTTATTATCGCAATATCAAGACATGGCTGCAAACCGTGCTCGAACAGATGCAACAGAAACAAAACATGCCCGCCCAACGGGCATGATTCGTTTCACCTGACCCCTTTCCCTGAGGGAGAGGAAACATAAATCGGAGGTATTTGTGGCAAAGAAACAAGACACCGGCTACGATGTCGGATCCATTCAAGCGCTCGAGGGCATCGAGCATGTACGCAAACGCCCCGGCATGTACGTGGGCGGCACCGACATCAAAGCCTTGCACCACCTCGTGTACGAAGTGGTGGATAACGCCATTGACGAAGCGCTCGCGGGGTTCTGTACAGCGATCAACATCACGATCCATGCCGACAGCAGTGTGAGCGTGGAAGATAACGGGCGTGGCATCCCCGTCGGTCCGCAT
>CAYPCK010000110.1:0-611 GCA_964409185.1 uncultured Anaerolinea sp.
TGTTCTTGAAGGCTTGTTGCAGTTCCTTGGTGAGACCGGTGTCCACGCCGAGCAGGATACCGGCGAGGAGCGACGATTCAGGGTCGGGGAAGATGCGGTAGATGTTGGCGAGCGACTTTTCTTTGAGAGTGTACAACGCGGCGGAGGCGAAGTTGCCGGCTTTATTCGGGAGCACGGTCACCTCCGCGCTGGACATGTAGGCGTGGATGCCCTGCGCGGCGAGATAATCGCGGTACGAGAAGTCCTCGTTTTCGGGCGGGGTCTTCAGTTTTCCGCGCAGGCGCAGAACGTCGCCATAGTGATACGTTTGGTTGTTCGAGACGCGAGCGAGGAGCAATCCGTTTGCCTGCAGGTCGCCATCGCCGGTATCCACAGCGGTCACTTGCAGGCGTAGGTTAGTGTATGAGTCGCGGTAATCGGGAGGTTCGATCAGGTAGCCTGTAATCAGTAGATCGTAATCGCGGTCGTTGTAGAAGGCGATATGGAAGGCGTCGAAGTTGGGGATGGAGAGCTGGTAGCGCACAGCGCCGAGAAAGAAAAAAGGCAGGAGGGCGAGAGGAAAGATGAAAGAAGAAAGATTGTTGAAGCGGGCGGCGAGAATGCGAGCAACG
>CAYPCK010000110.1:621-7101 GCA_964409185.1 uncultured Anaerolinea sp.
GATGGGGGCTGCGGAGGCCCCGAACGGCCCTCGATGGCGGTCAGGACCACCAGCGCAACCCAAACCCAGAGGGAGAGCGATGCGTATTTTGCCAGCGCGATACCGGAGAGAAAGGCGAGCGAGACCCATACCAGCGGAAAACTCGCGGTCAATTGCGGCGGGATGCGGTTGGGCGCGGCGGCTTGCATGTGAGTTGCATCATAGCATAATTTGAATGAGGGAGGATACAATTTGCGAATGAACGCGCGGCGCGTGTTGCTTGTCTGCGGGATCGTTTCTGTTATCGCCGGGGCTATGCTGGCAGTCGCGTTGTACGCCCCGTCCTCCCTGCCCACCGGATCCGACTTTAGCGCGTTGTACAACACCACCCTCGCGCTCGTCCGCGGCGTGCCGATCTACGATCTTGAGGGGGTGGAGGCGGTGGCGGTGAGCGCCTCGGATGTTCCGCCGGAGAAATTCTTCCTGGCGCGTTTTCCGTATCCGCCGTGGTATTCGCTGTCTGTCTTTTATCTCGGATACCTGCCCGCCCGACATGCGGCGACGCTGTGGTTCGAACTGAACCTTGCCATGTTGTTCGCGTCGCTTTGGTTGCTGACCGACGGCTGGGACGGCAGACTGCGGTTGGTTGCTTTCCCGTTGGGGTTGATGTTTCTGCCGGTCGTGGGCGCGCTGTCGGTTGGGCAATATGACTTCCCCGCCTTGCTCGGCGCGTCGTTGTTGCTGGTCTCCTTGCGCAGGCGGAACCTCGCTATGACCATCATCGGCGCGGTCCTGCTGACCTTCAAGCCGCACATCGGCGGGTTGATTTTGCTTTCTACGTTGTTATGGTTGTTCTATCAACGCGACGATTTTGGTCGGCGCGCGGTGCGGGGCATCATCGCCGCCTGCGGATTGCTGATTCTGCTCGGGTTCATCGCCGACCCGCAGTGGATCGTCCGGTACCCAGCCATGTTGTTGAATTATCAGGGGGAGGGCAACGTCGCTTCGTGTTCGGAGTGCGCGAGTCTGCCGGTGTATTTATCGAGATGGTTTTTCGACGGCTCGCTGGAGACCGCGGCGATTCTCGCTCTCGGCATCCTGCTCATCTTGATCGGGATTTTTCTCGCCAAACGCGCCACCTTGACCCACTCGCACGATTCATTCCTGACGTTCAGCCTGCTCGCCACCCTGCTGGTCAGCCCGTACCTCTACAATTACGATTTCATCCTGTTGCTCGTGCCGTTCGCCGTGCTCGCCGCCGGAGGGACGTTGATTCAACGTATCGTGGTTTTCGTCTCGTACATTGTCCCAACGGTCGCATTGCTGACTTTGAGCCGCGAGGGGAACGTTTTCCTGCTTGCGGCGGCGATGGTGTTGATGTGGGGGTTGGCGAGGAAGACAAATTAAAAACTTCCGAAACGAGCGCCTCGGAAGTTCTCAACTACCAGACTAGCTAAACCAACGAACTATCAAACTGCCCAACTAACTCCATCTCCACGTTGTGCCGTCCTTGCTGTCTTCGATGGTCACGCCCATGGCTTTGAGTTGGTCTCGGATCTCGTCGGAGCGCGCCCACTGTTTTTGTTTGCGGGCTTCGGTCCGTTCGGCGATGAGCGCGACAACCTTTGCTTCATCTTCACTGGAGCCTTGCTTTTCTTGCAAGCGCAGACCAAACACCCCGGTCAACTCGCGGAGCATCGTTTGCGCGGGTTTAAGTTGATCGTCTGTCCCGCCGCTGTCGCGGGCTGTGTTGATCGCTTTGACGAGTTCGTACACGGCGGCGAGCGCGAGCGGCGAGTTGAAGTCGTCGTCCATGGCGTCGGTGAAGGCTTGCTTCGTCGAATCCGCTTGGGCGGCGAGTTCGGCGGCGGTGCCGGGGGCGAGTCCGCTGGCGGAGGGCGAGGCAGGTCGAAAGGCGGATTTGATGCGTTCGATGGATTTTTCGGCGGCATCCTGCGTTTCATCGTTGAAGATGAGCGGCGCGCGGTACGATCCCATCAGCACGAGCATGCGCATCACGTCGGCGTCGCGTGTTTTGAGAAAGTCCTTGATGCTGACGATGTTGCCCAGCGACTTGGACATCTTCTCGCCGCCGAGTTGCAGCATGCCGTTATGGATCCAGTAGCGCGCGAATTGCTTGCCGGTGTACGACTCGGTCTGCGCGATCTCGTTTTCGTGGTGCGGGAAGATGAGATCGTTGCCGCCGCCGTGAATGTCAATTTGTTCGCCGAGTTCGGCGAGGTTCATCGCCGAGCATTCGATGTGCCAGCCGGGGCGACCTTTGCCCCACGGGCTATCCCACGAGATTTCGTTTGATTTCGCGGCTTTCCAGAGGGCGAAGTCCATCGGATGATTCTTCGCTTCACCCACTTCGATACGCGCGCCGGCTTGCATATCGTCCAGTTTGCGGGCGGAGAGTTTGCCGTAATCGTCGTCGCTGGTGACGCTGAAATAGACATCGCCGTTCGGCGCGGCGTACGCGACTTCTTTTTGGATCAAGCCCTGAATGAATTCGATGATGAGCGGCATGGTCTTGCTCACCTGCGGATTCGATGTGGCAGGCAACACATTCAAATTCTTAAGATCGTTTGCATAGTCTTCGATGTAGCGCTGCGAAAGTTTCAACGGGTCTTCGCCGAGTTGGTTGGCGCGGTTGATGATCTTATCGTCCACGTCGGTGTAGTTCATCACGTGGCGGACGGTGTAACCGCGATATTCGAGGTAACGGCGAACGATGTCGAACACGATGGCGGACATCGCGTGACCCACGTGCGCGTCGTTGTAGACGGTGACGCCGCACACGTACATTTTCACCGCGTTCGGCTCGAGCGTTTGAAACTCTTCTTTTTTGCGGGTGAGGGTGTTGTAAAGACGGATCATGATTTAACCTGTTTTGCCACAAAGAGCACAGAGATTCTTGTTGAACCGCAAAGAGCGCAAAGGTCGCCAAGAAGAATTAAGAACTCACCATGCGCGCGATTGACTTGCTTCTGCGTTTTGACCGCCGACGGCGGACCGCGGTCAGTGGTCGGCGGTCAAATTTTGGGAGTTTTGCGGTTAAGACCTTCTCAATCTGCGGATTACTTTTTCCGGCGGTTGTTCTCGTCTTCCACGCGCGCAAAGATCATGCGCCCGGCGGCGGTTTGTAATACCTTGGTGACGACCACTTCCTTGTATTCGCCGATGTAATCGTGACCGTTCTCCACAACCACCATCGTGCCGTCGTCCATGTAGCCCACGCCCTGGCCGTGCTCCTTGCCTTCCTGGAAGACGTTCAAGGTCATGCGTTCGGCGGGCAGGACGACCGACTTGACCGCGTTGGCGAGTTCGTTGATGTTGAGGATGGTCACGCCCTGCAGTTCCGCCACGCGGTTGAGGTTGTAATCGTTGGTGAGGATCGGGCACCTGAGTTGTTTTGCCAGCACGACCAGTTTATCGTCCACTTCGCGCACGCCCTCGGCGTTGATATCGCTGATGCGCACGAGGATGTTCGGCAGTTTTTGCAGTTCGGCTAGCACTTCCATGCCGCGCCGTCCGCGCTGGCGGCGCAAGCCGTCCGGGGAGTCAGCGATGTATTGCAGTTCGTTCAACACGAAGCGCGGGATGAGCAGCGTGCCGGGCAGGAAGCCCGTCTTGGCGATGTCCTGCACACGCCCGTCAATGATCACGCTGGTATCCAGCAGGATGGTGCGGTTGAGGTTCGTCCACGAGGAAGAGGAGCCGCTTTCGCTTTTTCCGCTGAGCGCGCTGAGCAAGCCCATGATATCGCCCTGCCGCATCACGAACAGGGAAATGCCGAAATAGGCGAACGCCACCGCCGCGAGGAACGGCATGAACTCGCTGAACGGCGAAGGCAGGAGCGACAGGGGAAAGGCAAGCAACGCGGCGACCAGCAAGCCGACGATCAACCCGACCATGCCGGCGAACAGGGTCTCGGCGGATAAATGCCCAAGCCGGCGGCGAATGGCGCGCGCGGGTCTTGTGGTGATATATGGAATGAGAATGAACCCGCTCAACCCACCGATCAAAAAAAAGACGATCTGCCCTGTGAGTAATTCGGCCGATTTCGGTGTCCCCAACAATTCCAACATCCACTTTGCAAAATTCACTCCCAGCACTGAACCGATCGCCCAACCCATGATCCGAAAAATAAATTCAACAATACGAAACGTAATGCTTCCGGTTTCTTTCATAAATAAAATAACTCCTTTGTAACGTGCGAATAAATCCTGACTGCATGATAGCATGGCTGGGAAGCCTAGTCAAATCGCGGATTACGGTTTTCTCAAGAAGGCGTGATCGAACCGCTTTTGTACACGGAACACACGGACGGCACGGTTTCTTCCGTAGGGAACGGAAAATAAAGGATGTCTGATCCGTGAAATCCGTGTACAAATATCCTCCTTTTCGGTTCTTGAGAAAGCCATGTTTCGCGGATGGATGTTCCTGCAAAATGGTTATAATCTGTCGCGGTTCAGTCGCCCAGTGCGGCTGGTCCTCACCCTCCGCCCATGACCCTCACCGACAGGCTCCACCGCCCCCTGCGCGACCTGCGCATCTCCGTCACCGACCGCTGTAATTTCCGCTGTGTGTATTGCATGCCGAAGGAGATCTTCGACTCCGACTACCCCTACCTGCCGCACCGCGAAGTGCTCACCTTCGAGGAGATCGCCCGCCTCGCGCGCCTGTTCGTGGGGCATGGGGTGAAGAAGATCCGTTTGACCGGCGGCGAGCCGCTCATCCGCAAGGATGTCCACGTGCTGGTGAAGATGCTTGCCGAAGTACCGGACCTTGACCTCACCCTCACCACCAACGGCGCGTTGCTGGCGAAACAGGCGCAGGCATTGAAGGATGCGGGCTTGAAACGCGTCACCGTGAGCCTGGATTCGCTCGACGATGCCGTGTTCAAAGCCATGAACGATGTGGACTTCCCGGTGGCGAAAGTGCTCGAAGGTATGGAAGCAGCCGCACTCGTCGGGTTGGAACCGATCAAAGTCAACATGGTGGTCAAGCGCGGAGTCAATCAATCCAGCATTCTGCCGATGGCGCGTTTCTTCCGCGACAAGGGATACATCTTGCGCTTCATCGAATATATGGACGTCGGTCACACCAACGGCTGGCGCATGGACGACGTTGTTTCGTCGGCGGAGATCATAAAAATCATTTCCACCGAGATGCCGCTGGAACCCGCTGACCCAAATTACAAAGGCGAAGTTGCTGAACGCTGGCGTTACAAGGATGGGAGCGGCGAGATCGGGGTCATTTCATCGGTCACACAGGCGTTTTGCCGCGACTGCAACCGTGCCCGCCTTTCCGCTGAAGGGAAGTTGTACACGTGTTTATTTGCCATCAAAGGACACGATTTGAAATCCCTGCTTCGAAGCGGCGCGGCGGATGATGAAATTTCACAGACCATTGCGCGCATCTGGGGCAAACGCACGGATCGGTATTCGGAACTGCGATCTGAAAATACGATTGCCTTGCCCAAAGTGGAAATGTCGCACATCGGCGGGTGAATGACTGGACTGTATCGTTAACAACGAAAACCACGTGATGCCATCCGCAGATTGCGCTGATGCTCGCCGATGTGTTCTTGATTTATAAAAATCTGCAACATCGGCAGATTCATTCCGATAGCGCCCATTCCCCAAACCGATCTGTTTTGGATGAAGTCGGAAGGATGTAGAACTGATTCTATTCCATAATTCCTCCAGTGAATGGTATGAACATAATCCCTCAAAATGCAAGCAGCCTGCCACGCGGAGGCTGTCCATTCCTCGTATAATAGACTTGAAACTCCAAAACAATCAAGAAACTTCCTCATGCCCGCCTACGTCTGGTAGATACGCCGCTGACACAACCACCCTCACGGCAATCTCTAGTCTCCAGTCTCTAGTCATCAATCCCCCAGTCGAGTCTGTCCTCAAACATGAGCCAGGCACCGACGCAAATTACCAACCACAAATTACCCCTATGCCACAACAACACCGCATCACCGACGACCTCGACGCCCTGCTCGACGTGCTTCCCGCCAACATCCGCCGCGCAGTGGAAGAAGCGAATAACAGCGACCTGCTCCTCGAAGTCATCCTCGACCTCGGGCGCGTTCCTACCGCGCGCTTCGTTGAAAACGAAATCGTGCTTTCAGACAAGGAACTCACCCGCGCCGAACTCGACCACGTGGTCGAACGCGTGGGCAATTTCGACGCGGACAACCGCGCGGGCATCGAGCGCACGCTGCATCGCATCTCCGCCATTCGCAACCGGCGCGGCGCGGTGGTGGGACTCACGCTCCGCGTCGGGCGCGCGGTCTACGGCACCGTGGACATCATTCAAGACATCATCGAATCCGGCAAGTCCGCGCTGATACTCGGACGCCCCGGCGTCGGCAAAACGACTCTCCTGCGCGAGTCCGCGCGCATTCTCGCGGAAAACAAACGCGTCGTCATCGTGGATACATCCAATGAAATCGGCGGCGACGGCGATGTGCCTCATCCCGCC
>CAYPCK010000111.1:0-7101 GCA_964409185.1 uncultured Anaerolinea sp.
GTTCGCCAGCACTTCGTCGTCACCTGCCTGAATGGGGACTTCAATGTGCGGCATAACCTTGGGAAGTTCGGCGATAGTCTCCATCAACTCTTCAGTGAAATAGTTGGGGTGCGACGTGAGGAAACGAATTCGCTCGATGTCGTCCACATCGTGAACGATGTGAAGCAACGCGGCAAGATTCGGACCATCGGGAATGTCTTTGCCGTAGCGATCCACGATTTGACCAAGCAGCGTCACTTCCTTGACGGCTTGCGCGGCAAGCGAACGAATCTCACTGACAATGTCGCCAACAGGACGACTGCGTTCGACGCCGCGTCGGAACGGGATGATGCAGAACGCGCAGGCGTGCGAACAGCCGTACACGATCGGCACGTGCGCGCTGACAAGTTGTCCGCGTTCGTGTTGCGGGAGTATGAGCTCATCATCCATCATCAGGAAGCGGCGCGTGGTTTCGGAGTCTTCGAATGAACGAATTTCACCTTGACTCAAATATGAAACGAGAGGTCCCGGATCAGAGGGTGGCGAGAACACATCCACATACGGAAGCCGTTCACGCAATTTGTCCGCGCCGCGCACGCCAACCATGCAACCCATAAGATTAATTACCAGATTAGGGTTCTGTCGTTTTAACGGGAGCAGGCTGGTGAGGCGTCCGAGCGCTTTATCCTCCGCAGATTGACGGACGACACAGGTGTTGAGGACGATGACATCTGCCTCCTCGATGGTTTCCGTGAATTGATAGCCGAGATGCTCCAACGAGGAGCCGACACGCTGTGAGTCGGCGACGTTCATTTGGCAACCCTCGGTCCAGATGTGGTACTTCATAGGGTTGGGATTATACCAAGAGAGGTCTGGGATGTATCACTCGGCGCAAGAGGCAGCCCTCACCGGGCGAATGGTGATGAGTTTCGAGAGCCAGCGAGTCGTCTCCCGATTAAAAGCAGAATCGCCGGCATAATGCCGGCGATTCTGCCCCGGAGCAGGCTACGGGGGATTCACCCTGTTTCGCTCATTTCATACTCTGCGAGAAGAGCTGTGAAGCGGGAATCGCTCCGAATGAAATCGAGATCCGGGTCGCGGCGCACCCACGTGGCATAGGTCTGCTTGTTTTTCAGGGCGATTTCAAGCAGACCCAGCGCTCGGTCCGAGTTACCGCATATCGCTTCCAGGCACGCACGGTTGTATTCATTCTCCTCACCATCGAGCAACTCCCTCGCTCTCTCGATGTGCGCGTTCGCCAGGTCGTCCCTCCCTTGCCGGCGATAATAGGCGCCCAGAGTGGCATGCGCAAGGCTGTTTTCCGGATTCAACTCGATCGCTTTTTCGAAGGTCGTAGCCGCCTCCTCCAGTCTTCCATCCGCAGCATAAGCCAGCGCAAGTCGTTGAATATAGATTGCTTTGGTTGGGTCAAGCGAAACCGCCTCCTGGAAGGCATCAATCGCCTGTTGAGATTGACCAAGCGTCTGATACAATCCACCTAGAGAATCCCATGCCCGGGAATTCTGCGGGTTGATTTCGAGCACGTGTTTGACCCGGTTGATCTCTTTCCACACAGCAATCGAATCATCCATGGACGAATCCGCAGTGGCAGCCCCGCGCTGAATTTGTTCAGGATCCGTGACATCAGCCGAGACGAAGTTTGGGACCTGAGTAACGATCTCCGACTCCGGCTCGAAATTAAAAAGCGGAGGCGCTTCAATCTCCATTGAAACGGGTTCGCCAAACTCGGCAGTCGCTTCCCCCTCGTTGGTTTCAACTGCCAGCACGGAGATTGATACGTTCATCATCGCATCGTTGACTTCGCGGGCTCCCGATTCGCTCTCGACCACATTCACCGTCTCATGTTCCATTTCAATCGCGGTAATATCATCAACAACTTCGCTCACTTCGGCAGCGACTAAAGTTTCCGCGACGGAAGCAACCGCCTCCACGGGTCTGTCTTCGGCAGGCTCCGTCTCAGATAGATGGCTTTCGAGATTCGCCTCGCGAGGCTCTTCGGCGTTCACAATTGCGGGCTCCTCAACAGCAACCGTGAACGGAATGGCTTTCGCTTCATCGTCCGCAAGGATCGCTATTTCAATTTCCGGAACGATGAGTTCCGATTCGCCTGCTTCCGCTGCGATTGGATGTCGCAGGGCGAACTCTTGTACGAATCGTTCGGGGAGGTCAATGTTCTTCTCCACCGAATTTGTTTCAACAAATTCGATTTCAACGGCGGCGGGATCATCGCGTATTTCCACTTCGGCAGGGACTTCCCCTTCCGTCGGCTTGATCGCGCTTACCGCTTCGCTCGGTTGGATATGTTCGATTTCGTCGAGCGGAATCCACTCGAATTCGGGGCAGGCTGGTTCCTCGTCCGTGAGAATGCTCTCGTTGAACTTCCACGGGGAGAGATCGTCGAGGTAGGCATCGCGGCCGAAATCGGATGCAGAAGGGATGAAGGCTGTCGGTTCTACGGCAGGAACATCGCCTTCCGGTAAATCCAAGATGGTGAGCACTTCATTCACGCCGCGGCGGCTGGTCAACAACATATCCGGCGAAGCGACAAGGTCGCGATTTCGGATGGGGAGCAGTTCATCCGCTTTATGGAAAGCCTCTATCGCGAGCGAGTAGTCTTCGACATCCCAATACGCGTTGCCGAGTTTATACCAGGTGAATGCTTTATCGAACGGGTCGTCGAGCAGTTCGAGCGCTTTGCGATAAAGCGCGATCGCATCGGCAAATTTTTCCTGCCGCGCGTTCGCTACACCCATGTTGGCATACGGCTTGCCAAACTCGGGATCAAGGGCGATGGCTCGCACATACGCGTTCTTCGCCAGTTCGTACGCGCCTGATTTGAAATACAGGTTTCCTACTTCATTCCAAAGTTCATGGTCGCTCATTGTTCCTCCTCCGGTTATATCGCAAGATTTTGCGAGAGTTCCAAGTTCATGCTTCCCAGCAAGCTGAAACGGGAACGCAGTGAACGGGTGGCATTGTTCGGGTCGAGTTCGTCTGCCCGCTGGTACGAGGCGATGGCATTGTCGTAATCGTTTATGCGGCGATAGACATTGCCAAGGCGGTTGAACGTAATCGCCTTGTCTTTATCCGCCTGAAACAATTCGATGCTCCGTTGGTACAGCAAAACGGCTTCATCATATTTTTCTTTCTGAACGTAGGCGAGGGCGAGGTTGCTGTAGGGCCAGGCAAAGCGGACATCCAATTCGATTGACTTGGTATAGGCGGCGATGGCTTCCTCATATGCGCCTGTGTCGAAATACACGTTGCCGAGTTCATTCCAGATGTGGGCATTCTGGGTATCAGGTTCGATTTGAATTTTTACCTCGGGCATCGGCTTGGCGGATATTGGTCCCTGCGCTTCCTCTTTAAGAAAGTCTGGCAGGTCGTTATCCGTGTTCGCTCCGTTATTTTCCACCAGTGAGATGATCGCTTGGATGATGGTTTCGTTACTATCTTCGTCAGACGCCTCCGCCGCCGCGCTTTGGACTCTCTCTTCAGCAACCGGTTCCACCGCCTCGGTTTGCGCCGCCGCCACTGGCGCTTCGGCGGCAAGTTCCGGAACGATGCCGGATTCAGCGGCTTCCACCGCCAGTGAACCAATTTGATTGACGACGACAACTTCGGTTTCATCCACCGTCATTGACGCGGCGATGGATTCAGCATCGTGCATCGGCACAGGTGTGATCGTCGTCTCGGTCGTGGATTCAAAGATGTGCATCTCGTCCACCTGCTCTGCACCGGCTTCTTCCATCAAAACGTCTCCTTCCGATTCGACCACGGCTTCGGCGGTTTCAACAGGTTCAGCATCCACATTCACAATCGTTACCGGGGTCTCTTCCATCCTTGATTGTTCTTCCACTGCCGAATCTTCTTCAACGGCAGATTCAGCGAAAGCATTGTCGGCAACCGCTTCATCAGTTGGAAATTCTTCAACAACCTCAGTTGAAACTTCGGTTGCCGCTCCTTGCTCCACGGCTTGTTCTGCAACCACTTCCGCCTCTCGTTCACCGGTCATGGCTTCTTCGACCGCTGTTTGTTCAAAGGCAGTCCGTTCAACTGCTTTTTCGGGCTGTGTGACAACCGTATTCATCTCGGCTTCGGGTTCAGCAACGACAGGTTGCGCCTCGTTCGTTTCCGTCACCGTTTCAACGAGATTCTCCGGCGCAATGACGTCGGACTCCGCAGGCATCTCGGACGGCAAAATGGCAACTCTGTCGTCTTCCACAACCTTCACGTTGATTGATTCTTCATCGAGCCGGTCAGTGAAGCCGGTGTTGTCCGCGTCACACTCGTCCGCCTGCTGAAAAGCGAGAATGGCGTTTGCATAATCGTTCATCTTGCGATAAGCGTTGCCCAGCCGGTTCCAAACCATCGCGCGGTCTTTCGAGTCGGCAATCAGCTCCAAACTTCGCCTGTACAGCTCGATCGCCTCAACGACGTTCTCTCGCGATGCATGGATGAGCGCCAGGTTGGCGTGCGCCCATCCCGCGCGCGGGTCCAATTCGATGGCTCGCGAATATGCGTCGGCCGCCGCATCGAACTGGTTCATTTTGAAGTACTCATCGCCCAGCGCCACAAAGTTGCCCGCGCACTGCGGGTCGATTTCAATGGCTTGCTTGCGCGCGGTCACTGCTTTGACGTGATCATCCTGCGGATCGAAGACGCCGCCCATTTGAATCCACGGGGTAACGAACCGCTTGTTGAATTCGATGGTCTTTTGCTGGTACGCCAGCACTGCGTTGAAGATATTGCCTAACTCGTCCCAAAATTTATAATCGTTCATGGGTGCCTCCATTGATATCGGGGTTGCAATCGGTCAGTCCACGAAGCAATTGCCCAGCAGGCTGAATCGCGCCCGCGAGACCAGGGTCATGGGTTCGTGGGTCAACTTCACGGCGTTTTGATATGCCGCGATGGCGTTGTTGTAATCGTTCAGGCGGCGATATACATTCCCAAGGCGGTTCCATGAAACTGCCTTGTCTTTATCGTCGCGCAGGAGTTCGATGCTTTTGATGTAATACGGCACCGATTCTTTGAATTTCGCCTGATACGAGAGGCTCATGGCTAAGTTGCTGTATGCCGCGCCATTGAACGGCTCGAGGTCCGCCGCTTTTTGATAGCACACTGTCGCTTCGCGATAGGAATGCGACCGGAACATCAGATCGCCCAGTTCGATCCACGCCTCCGCATCCTCATTGTTGGATGTTACGTTGAAATGGCCCGCTTCGTCGCGCATACCCGCGTGGTTGGGATCTAGTTCGTCCGCTTTTTGGTAGGCGACAACGGCATTGTCGTAATCATTCAACGAGCGATATAAATTCCCAAGCCCGTTCCACGCCACGGCGCGTTCCTCGCCGGTATCGAGCAGTTCGATGCTCTTCTGCAGGAGCGAGATCGCTTCTGCATACCGTCCCAACGCGAGATACGTGATGCCGAGATTGGAAAATGCCCAGCCGAATGACGAGTCGAGCGAGATCGCCTTGTTATAGGCGTGGATGGCTTTCTCGAAGGAACCTGAAAGAAAGTGCACATTGCCCATTTCATTCCACACGCTGGCGCGGGCTGGTTCGGGTTGCGTTTGCATAGCGCTGTTGGCCTTATCAGCGGCAAAAAACTCGCCCGCCTCCTGAACATAGCTTGAAATATTCGGAACCGATAGTTGCATGGTGAGACCTCCGATCTCGTACGTTGGATTTTCTTCGAGCATGGTTGGCGGTGTGTCTGCCAGTAATAATGCGTTCCGATGCTGGGATACTTGTCGCGCTCCTGGTTCAAATTGAAAACCATTTGGAGCGCTCAATTCATTCGTCGCTGGTTCGAACATCCACGAAGGCGCTGCCACTCGATGGATGGATTCGGATTCAGCCGCGATTGATTCGGCGGATTGCTCTTCGCTTCTTTCCACGGGTCGGGTTGATTTGGCTTCGGGCGCCGGGTCCGCCTCCGCTGGCGAATCAGGCTGAGTTGAATCCGAGGCGGGGTACAAGTCAGCAAAGGGTTCGGCAAGCAGGGAATCCGCATGCTGATACGCTTGAATCGCCTGGTCATATTCCTTCAACAAACGATGTGAATTTGCCAAGCGATTCCACGTGACGCTGATGAGTTCGTCGTCGTGGAGGAGTTCGAGGCTTTTCAAATACGGTTCGATGCTTTCACGTACGTTACCCTCGGTGGTATATGCAAGACCCAGGTTGCTGTATGCCCAACCAAATCCACGATCGAGTTCGATGGCCTTGGACAGCGATTCGACGGCGTCGGCGATCTTCCCGGCGTTCAAGTACACCACCCCGAGATCGTTCCAAATGGCGCTGTTCTTTGTATCGAGGAGCAATGCCTGTTGATAGCTTTTCACCGCTTCGCGATAGCGACTTAGTTTGGCAAATAATTCCGCCAGCCTGAGCCACGGTGTGAGGTAACGAGGATTGAGTTCGATGGCTTTTTGGAACGCCGCGATCGCTTCGTTGGCGCGCCCCATGCCAGCGTACACTTCGCCGAGTCCGTTCCATGGATGCGGCAGAACCGGCGAGCGCTCGATGGATTTGCGATACGCCGCGATGGCGTCATCGAGATATTCTGTTCGGGAATATACGTCGCCCAATCCGTTCCATGCGACCGGGTCGTCAGGGTTGTGCTCGATGGCTTTTTGAAAGGCGATCATCGCTTCATCGTTACGATTGATCTTGAGGCACAAGATGCCGAGATTGTTCCAGGCAAAAATTTGCCGGGGCGCGAGGTGGATGGCCTGTTTGTACGCGTCAATCGCATCGTCATTCCTGCCCAAGCTGGCATGGATCAACGCCACTGCGTTGAAGCATTGCGCTTCAAACCAGTTATCTTGCAGTTGCGCCGCAAGGTTGAGCGCTTGTCGCAAAATCTCGTCTGCTTTGTCGTATTCGCCGCGCCGCCAGTTGAGTATGCCCAAATTGAGCAGGAGGTTTGCGCGCACCGAAGCCGTCTCCGCGTTGTGAGGCAATTCGGTGAGAATGGATTCTCGCAGTGAAATTTTCGCTTCCGTGTCTGTAAATTCATCATCATATTCACCTGTTCCTTGCCACGCCGATTCGAGCGCGGTCTGCAAGATCTGTTCCGGTTTGGGAGAGG
>CAYPCK010000112.1:0-7023 GCA_964409185.1 uncultured Anaerolinea sp.
TCAATCCACTTCTTTAGGTATTCACGTTTGTACTCAATAGGCTTTCCGCTCGAAAGTTCATGCAACGGATAATTCAAATGCAATGCCCGCGGCGAAACGGTGAAGCGGGTGATACCGGTCGGCAACACGATCTTGCGCCCGGCGAGTTTGAGCAGCGTCCGAATTTTGAACCGGGGAAAAATGATCAGCGCGGTGAGATCTTCGTGTATCTCGCGGAACGGTTCGATCAACGTCTGGCTGGTGCGGTCGAGCGACGCGCGCGTTTTATACGTATCCACGATGCCGTGCAGGGTGTGGATGTGGTTGGACAGGTCGGCGGGATCTTCCAGCAACAGGTATAACTTTCCATCGGGCAGGCGCACATTGACCGGCATGTACTTCGGCGCATCCACCGATTGATGAGTATCCACCTTCGTCACGTTCAACCCCTTGATCTTTTTGAGGTCAGCCATCAACGACTTTGGCGGCACGCCCCACACCACGTGGTTCCACGTTTGCAGGCTTACGTTGGGGTCGTCGGCGCCCACCACCTGCGCCACAATGTGCGGGAACTCCAACGCCTCCAGCGATGTGACGCGGTTCGCCCCATCCAAAACCATGTAACGCTTCGTCCCGTCCATCAATGGCATCACGATGGGCGGATTGCGCAGGATTCCCGCCGCGCGCAACTTCTCGATCAGCGGCAGGCTTCGTTGCATGTCGTGATCTTCATGCAGAATTAAACTTTCGATGGGGAGTATGTCCAGTTTGGGAAGGCTGGGAATCATCGTCGCGAAGCATACCACACAAGGTTGAGCGGTTTCAACTTACAAAAGTTTCAACGCAGTGGCAAAATCGTTTGGATGTTCCGCCATGAACGTCATTCGCTCGTTTGTTGCGGGATGGGTAATTGTTAGGGAATATGCGTGCAGCGCGGGACGCGAAATGATCTTTGACTCCGATGCGCCGTACAGGGCATCCCCCGCCAGCGGATGCCCCACCGCCGCCGCATGGACTCGCACCTGATGTGTTCGCCCCGTCGTCGGCATCGCTTCCACCCACGAGTACGCCTGCCCTCGCCGTAGGAGTTTGAATCTCGTCTCCGACGGTTTGCCGTTACGATCGTCTACAACCGTTCGATGTTTATGCCCCACGTTGACTCGCAATGGATGCCGAGCAACCTTCTCCTCCCATCTTGGAATCCCTTCCACGACGGCGTGATAGACTTTCTCCGCTTCGTGATTCTCGAACTGCATGCTCAACGCGCGGCGACTCTCTGCATCCCGCGCAAAGACCATCACCCCGCTGGTAATTTTGTCCAAGCGATGCACAACCCAGACCTTTTCAAATTCCTCCTCAAGCGCCTTCACCAAATACGGCGCATCCTTATCCCAACCATCAGGCAAGACGGGAGTTCCCGCAGGCTTGTCGAGGATGAGGATGTGAATATCGTGATAAATAATATTCATAGCGTGAAGGGCGGGCTGCGTGTTTGCCCTCTGTACAATTTTATCCGTGCGTTGGGAGTTGGCAATGATCTGATGTTGCCCGCCCGACGATAAACCGTCGGGCTAGCGCTACAAAGCCCGCTAAAGCGGACTACGTTTTCTTGACCTCACCTTTCATCAAGATTATCATCCCTCTCATGGACGAACCCTCCACTAACAACCCGTTCCTCGTTGACTCCCTCAACCATCCCCTCGCGGGACCCATCCGCAAATTGCTCACGCGCGAGGGGCGGCGCGAACTTAACCAGATCATCATTGACGATGAGGAGAATATCCTGCAAGCGTTGGAGGCGGGGATCGAGATCGATTCGGTCTACTATGCTGGCGATGAAGTAGTCTCTGAAACTCTGCGAAAGAACCTGACCGCAGGCGCGACCCTCCACGAGGTGGCGAAACGGACAACGAAGAAGCTTTTCGAGAACGACAAAATCTCACGCGTCTTCGCCATTGCCGAAACACCGAAGCCCACCGGGTTGGAGAAGTTGAAGACAAACTCGAAAGATGTCGTTGTGCTGGAGGATGTGAGCATCTCAGGCAACATCGGCAACATCATCCGCACATCACTGGCGTTGGGTGTGGGCGGGATGATCCTGCTGAACATGGACCCGCTGGATATTTACGACCGCCGCCTCATCCGCGCCAGCCGCGGGTATTTGTTCTCACTCCCAGTGATGACGGCAACCACAAGCGAATTGATCGCCTACTGCAAACAAAACAATGAATCCCTGCTCGTCACCGCGGCAGACGCGGAGAAATCCGTCGGCGAGATCAGTTCCATCCCTGAACGCTTGCTCATTGTCTTTGGCAGTGAAAAGGAGGGGTGCTCACCTGAAATTGAGAACGCCGCGAGTTTGAAGGTGCGAATTCCGATTAACCAGAAAGTGGAATCGCTCAACGTCTCTGCCGCGGCGGGGATCACGTTGTTCAATCGGGCGGGGTTCAATAACCCATCCTAAACTTGAACATTGAATAGGGCGGACCTGCGTGTCCGCCCTTACCGAATCCGGGGGAACTTTTTAGAATCCGTTTCGTCCAATCTCTGAAATCAACTTTCGGAGAATAAAATGAAAAAACTGATCCTTTCCCTTGGGCTTTGGACAATTCTACTTTCCGCCTGCGCCCCAACGCCATCGGCTGACATCCTCGGAAGCTGGACACTTGTCGCTTACGGCGATCCCTCGAACCCAACGCCTGCGCTGCCGGACGTGGAAACATCCATCGAATTCAAATCGGATGGCACCCTTGGCGGCAACGTCGGTTGCAACGGTTTCGGAGGTGAGTACGAAGTCAATGCCGGTACGATCGAATTTGGTCCGGTGATGATGACCGAGATGTTCTGCGAAGCCATCGCCGAACAGGAATCGAGCGTGGTAAAGGTGTTGGTCGGTTCCGCCGGGTTCTCGCTGGAGGGAAATACCTTGACCATCATTTCGGAGGATGGGAGCGCTGTGATCGTGCTGGCGAGGAAGTAAATCGAAGAAAGACCAAAGTAGGACGAGAAATATCTCGTCCTACTTTTTGTTTAACTACTCGCCCCGCTGTAGCGTTTCAGACCCGCCTTCCACACGCGCGAAGCGACGATAAAACTCACGACACCGATCACAAGGAACATGACGATTCGACCCGCCTCCAGTTCGCCGCGCAAGGCTTGGAGCGGAACCGTCGTTGCCACAGCAATGGGGACAAGGAACGTGACGATGATCCGCAGCCAGACGGGGTACACCGTCGAAGGATAGCGTCCCGCGTCGAGCAGGGCTTGGAGGATGGTCACGTTATTGTCGAATTTGGTGAACCAGAAGGTGAGGGCGATCAGGACGATCCACAAACTGTAAATGATGATCACGCCGGAGAGGGCGAGCAAGATGAAGGTCAGGATATGAAGCGGGGTCACAAAATCCCCAGACATGTTGATGCCGATCACGATCAGACCGACGGCGAGGAACAAATCCCAAATCCGCCAGACGGTGATGCGCGAAAACGTGACGAGGAACATGCTGTTGACGGGTTGCAGGATGGTGTAGTCCATCGAGCCGTCGCGGATGGACTGGTTGAATTTTTCAGTGTTGGGCCAGATCAGCGCGATCATCAGCGTGTTGACGAGGCGGAAGACGCCGAGCAATGCGATCAGTTCGCCGAAACCCCAGCCGCCGATGGCTTCGGTGTTGCTGAAGATGATGTTGAGCGTGAGCAGTTCCCAGCCGAGCCACATCAGGTTGAGCAGGATATTCACAACGGTATCGGCGCGATATGCGACCGCCATTTGAATGTTCACTTTGAGAAATGCGGAGAGCAATTTCAGCGTGTGCATTTCATGCTCCCACCGCGGAGAACTGCCTGACGCCGCGCCGCCACGTGAACATGAACAACGTCAGCGCAACGACCAGCCAGATCAACCCCGTAATGTAGCCCTGCATGATTTCATTCATTGACAGTTTGCCCTGAATCGTCTGGATCGGCAGGTACATGAACAACTGGAAGGGGAGGAAACGCGCAATGGCTTGAATCAGGCCGGGCATGAGGTTGAGCGGCACGAATTGTCCCGCAAAAACGAGGATGGTGGCGTAATAAAATTCGTGAAGGGAAAAAACGCGCGTCGTCCAAAAGGCGAGGGATGTGATCGTGCCAGACAACAAAAAGTTGATGAAGTAGCCAAGCGCAAGGGCGGGAAGCGCAAGCAGGATTCCGTTGACCGAAACGGATGAAAAGTCGGGTTTGAAAACGAGAACCAGCGCGAGCCAGACGGGGGTCAGCCACATCAGGTTCAAGGTTTTGAACGCGATGTCGTTGACCAGCGTGTTCGTCAACATCGGGTGGATCGGTTTGACCAATTCGCCCGAGAGTGTGCCGTCCTGCACCTTGTTCGCAAAAATAAAGATGACGATGTTACTGGTAACTTGGTCGCAGATCAACAAGATCAGGTAGTATGTGACGAAATCATTGACGGTGAAGCCGTTCACGTCGCCTTTGGCCGCGGCGATGCTCGTCCACACCGCGAGATAGATGATCGGCGAGACCAGCCAGTACAGCAAATACATGATCAGGTTGGCGCGATACTGCCACTGCTCCGCCCAATTCACCTGCCACAGTCGTTTGAAGATGAGGAACATAATTCACCTTTTGTTACCGCTAAGAGCGCGAGGAGCGCGAAGGAAATTTTTTCTTTGCGCACTTTGCGTGCTTCGCGGTGAAAAGTTTTATTCATTGAACGCGCGCTCAATGACGTTTTCGATGGGCGGGTCGGCGATGCTGATATCCGCGATGGGAAGTTCGGCGAGCATCCGCGAGGTGACTTTGGTGACCTCGTCGGCTTTCACCTGGATGTAGGACTTCCCCGCGTCTTCCGCATTTTGAACGGGTTCGCCATACTGGGAAAGATCGTGCCCGTTCGCGCCCGCCAGCACGACGCCGATCAACTTGTATGGAGCGATGCGGCGCGAGAGGTCGCCGATGCCGCCGTCGTATTTCAACTGCCCGTGATGGATGATGATGATCCGTTCGCACAGCGCGGTCACGTCCGCCATGTAGTGGCTTGTCAATAAAATCGTCGCGCCTGTGCGTTTGTTGTATTCGCGCAAAAACTCGCGGATGCGCGCCTGCCCCGTGATGTCGAGTCCAATCGTGGGCTCATCGAGGAACAACACTTTGGGACGATGTAACAGACCGACCGCGATCTCCACTTTCATCCGTTCGCCGAGCGAGAGATTGCGGACGGGTTTTTTCATCAGCGGCTCGAGTTCGAGCAGTTCATCCAATTCCTTGTATGTCTGTCTGTATTCATCGTCGGGGATGCGGTAGATGGCTTGGTTCAACAAATACGAATCCGCTGCGGGGATGTCCCACGACAGGCGGTTGCGCTGACCCATCACGAGCGTCATCGAGCGGAGGTAATCTGTTTTCAATTCCCACGGGGTGAATCCCAGCACATTTGCCGTGCCGCTGGTAGGGTGAAGCAAACCTGCCAGCATTTTCAACGTGGTTGTTTTTCCCGCGCCGTTCGGTCCGAGAAAGCCAACGACTTCTCCCTGCGCGATGTTGAAATTCACACCGAGCACGGCTTTTACGTCGTTGTACTTGCGTTTGAAGAAGCCGCGCACCGCCGCGCTGAACCCGCCTTCGCGTTCGGGCACTTGGTAGGTCTTGCTTAATTTTTCCACGCGGATGGTGTGTGTTGTCATAAAAACAAATCGCTCTTCAGTGGGAGCGATTGTAACAGAGGGATCGCGTGTTTTAGAATTCTGAAACGCGATACCAAACCTCCACGTTGACATGGATCGTCTTGCTGTGCTGGATGTCCATGCCGAGGCTGGGTTCGAGCGTGATCCCCACCGAGCGTTTCGGCGCGGCTTGCATCGCCGCGAACTGCGGATACGGCATCTCCTCGTCGAAATTATTTTCGATCAGGTCATACACGCCGAGCAATTTCACTCCCAGCGCCTTTGCCACTTTATCGGCTTTGGCTTTCGCCTTCTCGATGGCAGACATCAACGCCTTCTCTTTTGATTCATCCTCGTTGTACTGCCAGGCGATCCGTTCGAGTGCCGCGTTCTTCTGGGAGGAGATGGCATCCAGGATCTCTGCAAGCCCGTCCAGTTTTTCGCATTTGACTTTCAGCCGATACGTCGCGCTGGATGACTTCAACAACGCGCCGCTCGACGTCTCGATGTGGACTCCCTGCAACTGGATCGCTTCGGGACTCACCCCGAGGCTGGTCAGCGCTTCGACGAGTTGATTCACCTCTTTGGCTTTTTTCATCGCCGCGTCCCCGCTGACGAGGGACGAGCCTTTGACGGTCACGAACAACTCCGCGAGTGAGGCGCGGATCTCCTCCTTGTGAGAGGCGGATACTTTGATGGTGTCGGGTTTGGATTCCATGATTTATGTTATTTGCTTTCTAAAGGTTACAGAGCCAATGAGAAATTGATGCGACCTGGTTTTCATCATTGAGATTTGCGGCATTGCTCAAAATGCCTTGCTGAAGTTCATCCCAAATTTCGGTCGCCATTTTCTTCTCAATTGCCGCGGCAATAAAGAACGTGTGCGGATTTTGTTTTCCGCGCATGAATGATTTGCGAATACGGTCAAGGGCAGATTTTGCGGTTTTCCAGTGTTCATCTGCTCCCGCAGGATCAATACCGCCTTTCAATTCTCCCAAAGCGACATAACTTTCTGCCTTTGTTTCATCAAGATTATCTGGCGCGGAGTTAAACAAACACAGGTCAATATTGTTCTTGACCAGCGGAACGGTCAGGTTGTATATCAAGTACGGTGCTTGCGTCCGTTTTGCCAATAGAGCCCTCGAAGGGATGCCTCAATATCAAGATCGTCGCCGCTATCAAACCAGTTTCGGCTTTTTGCATCCTGCCAGGCGTATTTTGTTCCAGAAATTTTCAGTGTGGAAAGAATCGCGCGAGTCAATTTTCTCTGCGCCAGAACGCCCCCAACATTTCGCATCGAACCGCCCAGTGTGTCCCCACGAGTCAATAGAAATCGAAAGACAAGTTCCGCCAGGAGACGCGGCCCTACGACCAGACGAGCC
>CAYPCK010000113.1:0-6998 GCA_964409185.1 uncultured Anaerolinea sp.
AACAGGTCAATCACGCTGACGCCGGGATCGAACGGCGGATGCAATTGCTCGTATTCGGGGTAATCGTATTTTTTGTATGTGAGTCGAATTCCCGCCTCCTCGAACAAGTGCGGGACAAGGTAATTTGCCCCGTTCGGACCCGAGAGATATTCCGTCGCGCCGACCTGCTTCAAGATGCTGACCACGCGCTCGGTCTTCGTCCCTTGCGGATGGTAGTCGCGCGAGAAGCCGAGGGGCGTGCGGATGTCGAGACGGCGGCAAAGCCAGCGAAGGAGAGTCAGGTTCAAGTCTGCGATGGAGGCGGCGGGTTGCGTCAAGTATTCGGATAATTCGGAAAAGTACGGTTCGAAATGCGGCGCGGTCCGATACGATTCAAAAATACGGTTGAGCATTTTCTTTGCCCATGGAGTGGAGTAATCAATGGTCGTGTCCTGGATCAACTGTGAGGTTTTTTTGTAGTTCACCGGCGCGGTGATCCATTCCGTGCCGCGCGGGGTTTTGATGCGGTTGCGGTTGCGCCAATCGCCCTTGGTGTATTGCACATCGTCTTCGAGGATGAAGAGGTCCACTTCGCGGATGAAATCGAAGTAACCCCGCCAAGGTAAAAAATTGGACTGGATGATGCCGACTTTCATGCTCCCGAAGTTTCCTGAACAATGTACGTGGGACGATCCATACTGCGGTCGAACATGCGCGCAAGGTATTCGCCGAAGATGCCCAGCGCGAAGAGTTGAGCGCCGCTGAACAAGGCGATGATGGACGCGAGGAACGGAAAGCCCGGCAGACTGCCTAACGCAAAATAAATGTAAAACACATAGAGGAAAACGCCCAAGCCAAACAACGTCATCACAAAACCGATCACGCTTGCCAGCCGCAACGGCGCGGTGCTGTAGCCGGTGAGGATCAACAGCGCGGCTTTGACCAGACCTGAAAACCCGTAATTCGAACGCTCTTCGGGTTTTTCTATGCCCACCTCCACCGAGGTGAATTTGGATGTGCCCCACGATAGCAACACATCAATGATCAACGCGGGGCTTTGGAAATTCGCGAACGCGCTGCGCAAGTCGGTGCGGAAGGCGCGAAAGGCGGAAATATTTTTCACCGAGGGCACGCCCATCACGCGGGCAAGAATGTTTTTGGTATTCGCAGTCACCACGTTGCGTAACCACCCCTGCGGGAGTTTCTTCGGCGCGCCGTAGACCACATCGTATGTTTCAAGTTGGGCGAGAAGCGCGGGGATTTCCTCGGGCGGGTGTTGCAAATCCTGATCCAACGTAACCGTGACTTCATATTGCGCGGCGCGCACGCCGCACAGCGTGGCATTGTGCTGTCCGTAATTTCGCATCAGGCGGATGCCCCTCACCCATTTGTATTTGCGGGATAGTTTTTGTATCACTCCCCAACTGTTATCGGGACTGCCGTCGTTGACCAGCAGTACTTCATATTTTTTGGAAAACTTCGGCAGTGCCTTTGCCAAACGTTCGACCAGCGGCTTAATTAATTTTTCCCCGCGATAGACTGGAATGACAACTGAGATATTCATCGAGACGCTATTCTACCATCCGCTTCACAGCCGCACTTCATGCCTGTCTCGCAATATGGACAGCGCGCGCGCCGCCTCGGCTTTTTTCTGCTCCGTGTTCCAGCCGAGGGCGTTGCCCAACGAGTTTGCGAGTTCATCCACCACCTCGCGGGTGACGCGCCCCAGCATGGCGAGCATCGAACGCCGGAGGAGAAAGTCGTCGAGGTGCCGGACCTTTTCGTACTGGGCGATGTAGGCGATCTCCCGAAAGGAATAATCGGGCAGGGATCGGATCAAAAAGTCGGTGCCGCCGTTCATGTACGTGGCGACGGCTTCGGCGCGCGTGCCGTAGCGCTCCAGGAGGACGCTCAACCGTTCGCGCGAAACGCCGGTCCACGCCGAGAGGCTTTCGATCTGCCGCCTCCACTCGTTAGGGGTTTTGGGGTAGCCGCGCCCGCCGCCGATGGGCAGGGAGCGCGTGTCGCGTTTGCGCGGCATGCCGAGGAAAGCCAGCGCTTTATCGGTTGCCTGTTCTGAAAATGCGCGGAAGGAAGTCCACTTGCCGCCGACGAGGGAAAAGACCGGGAAGGCGAGGTTGGTCCAGTCGCCGCTCAGCACTTCGATGGTGTGATCGCGCGTCACCGTGCTGACGTTCTTCCCCGCGAAGCGTGGGAGCGGACGCACGCCGGAAAAACGGAAAATGATGTGGTCGCGAGTCAGCTGGAGGTGCGGGAAGACGCGATGAGTCAACGCGAGGAAGTAATCAATTTCTTCGTCCGTACAGCGCGCGTCGTCCACATCCTCCACGAGAATGTCCGTCGTGCCGATGAGCACGCGATCAAACAACGGATAGATCAACACGATGCGCCCATCATCGTTTTCGAAGAAGAATTCGTGGTCGCCGATGGCGGCGCGCAGTTCGGGATGGTCCACCACGATGTGCGAGCCTTTCGAGCCGCCGATGAAATGCGAGGATAAGCCGAGTTTCTTGTTCGCCGAATCGATCCACGGTCCCGCCGCGTTGATGACGAGTTTCGGATGCACGTCGTAGGTTTCGTCGGTGAGTTCATCGCGCAGGAGGATCGTGCTTTCACTCCCGCCCGCCATGCTGACGTAGTTGAGCGCGCGCGCGTTCGGGTTCTCGGCTTCGGCGTCGAGAATCAATTCCACACCAAGGCGTTCAGGGTTGAGGATCGCGCCGTCGTAATACACCGCCGTGTTGACGACCTGCGGATTGAGATGTTTCCACGCTGCAAGCGATTTGGCGCGGGATAAAAATTTGTGACGCGGGACGGTCCGTTGCGCGCCGGTGTAAGCATCGTACATCATCAGCCCGAGTTTGATGATGAGCGCGCCGCGTTCGGAGGGTTTATCCAGCACGCCGAAAAATTTCAGCGGCGCGTTGAAGATGCCTGAAAATCGTTTGAAAATCGGAATCGTTGTGGGCAGCGGTTTGACCAGGTGCGGCGCGTTCTGCAACATGCGGTTGCGCTCGCCCACCGCTTCGCGCACGAGGCGGAATTCCCCGTTTTCGAGATAGCGTATTCCGCCGTGCGCCATGTGCGAGGAGGCGGACGAAGCGCCCGACATGAAATCGCCGCGTTCGACGAGCAGAACATCCACGCCGTTGATGGCGAGGTCGCGAAATGTGCCGATCCCGTTGATGCCCCCGCCGACGATCAGCACAGAGACGCTGGGGTTTGATTTGAGCGAGGTGAGGATTTCGTTGCGATTCATAAGTTCGGTTTCAGGTTTCAAGTATCAGGTGTCAGGTTGTTGACCTGGAACCTGATACTTGATACTTTCATTCAACCCAATCGAACGAGCGCGTGACAGCCTTCTTCCAGCCTGAGTATAACTTCTTTCGTTGTTTGGGATTCATCGAGGGTTTCCATTCCTTGTCGCGTCCCCAATTCTTATTCAACTCGTCGGAGTCCTTCCAAAAACCGACGGCGAGTCCCGCCGCGTATGCCGCGCCCAGCGAGGTGGTCTCGGCAACTTTCGGGCGGACGACCGGCACGTTCAGCATATCCGCTTGAAACTGCATCAGCAGTTCGTTGAACACCATCCCGCCATCCACCTTCAACGCCGACAGCCTCACGCCGGAATCTTTCTCCATCGCATCGAGCACTTCGCGCGTCTGGTAGGCGGTCGCTTCGAGGGCGGCGCGAGCCAGATGTCCCTTGTGGATGAAGCGCGTCAACCCGGCGATCACGCCGCGCGCGTCGGACTTCCAATACGGCGCATACAATCCGCTAAACGCGGGGACGATGTAGATTCCCCCGTTATCCTCGACGGATTTCGCCAACGCTTCCACCTGCGGGGAGGATTGAATCAGCCCCAGATTATCCCTCAACCATTGGACGAGCGCCCCCGTGATCGCGATCGAACCCTCCAGCGCGTATACCGGTTTGCGATTCCCGATTTTGTACCCAAGCGTGGTCAACAATCCCGCCTTGCTTTGCACCGGTTTCTCGCCGGTGTTCATCAACATGAAGCAACCCGTGCCGTAGGTATTCTTCGCCTCGCCCGGCTTGAAACATGCCTGCCCGAACAACGCGGCTTGCTGGTCGCCGAGGTCGCCGGAGACGGGAACGTTTTGCAGGGGCGAGGTCATCTCGCCCCAATTTGTGCGGGGAAACCCCGCCCCTACATGCCCATAAATTTCAGACGATGATTTGATCTGCGGCAGCATCGCCCGCGGAATGCCCATCGCCTTCAAAATTTCTTCGTCCCACGCTAGCGACTGGAGATTCATCAACATCGTGCGCGAGGCGTTCGTCACATCGGTGACATGCGCGCCGGTCAGATTCCAAATGAGCCATGTGTCAATGTTGCCAAACAACAATTCGCCGCGTCTGGCTTTTGCCCGCGCGCCTTCGACGTTGTCGAGAATCCATTTGATCTTGGGACCCGAGAAATACGTGGCAAGGGGAAGCCCGGTCTTTTTACGGAAGCGATTCTGCCCGCCGGATTTCGCAAGGCGGGCGCAAAGCACGTCTGTCCGCGTGTCTTGCCAGACGATGGCGTTGTAGACCGGCTGGCCGGTGTTTTTATCCCACACCACCGTCGTTTCGCGCTGATTTGTGATTCCGATCGCGGCAATATCCGCGGACTGAAGTCCGCGTTCCTGCATGGCTTTTTGCGCCACCTCAAGGGTGTTGTTCCAAATCTCCTGCGGGTCGTGCTCCACCCAGCCCGGCTTCGGGAAAATTTGCCGATGCTCCTTTTGAGCGACAGAAATAATATTCCCGCCGTGATCAAAAACGATACAGCGCGTGCTGGTGGTTCCCTGATCGATGGCTGCGACATAGTTTGGCATATCACACCTCAAAATATTTTAAATCAAAAGGGGCTGGTCTTGCCAGTCCCTTAAATCCACCCTTCCCATGGGAGAGGGCAAGGTGAAGCAGAATCACTTTTTCTTCGGCGGCTTTTTCGCCCCTTCCGGCATCGCGTCCGCGCTGTTCAAGAATTTGAACAAGCCAACCGCCAGCGCCGACCCCAGCAACGGACCGACAACATACGCCACGTAAAAAATCCAATTTGTGAGATCAGGTTTGGCGGGGTCAATCGAACTCGAAAACAACGCGGGACCAAACGAACGCGCCGGGTTGAGCGACGCGCCGCTCATCGGTCCGCCGGTGAGGATGGCGAAGACGATCGTCAAACCGATTGCCAGCCCGGCAAACTGCCCCGCCCTGCCCGCCACCGCCGCGTGCAAGACTGTGTTGACGAGGAAAAACGTCAGCACTGCTTCGACCGCCATGGCGATGAACGGCGACGGACCGGTCAACAAACCGATCGTCGCGCCCTCCTGAATGCCGTTGACGCCGATATCGCCGACAAAAAGATTCAGCGAAAACGCGGCGATCGCCGCGCCGAGGAGTTGCGCCGCCCAGTAATACGCCGCGTCGCCCCGCTTCACCGTGCCGTTGAGCGCCAGCCCGAACGTCACCGCCGGGTTGAAATGCGCGCCAGAGATATGTCCGTATGCGTACACAAAAACCGTGATGACGAGACCGTGCGCCAACGCCACTCCCACCAGCCCGCCGAACCCGGAGATCGCCGCGCCCGCGCCGATGAACACCAGCGCAAACGTGCCGATCAATTCGGCGACGAACACTTTTGAATTGAACATGTATCCTCCAAAAAAATTTTTAATAGACTTAGTAGGTCTATTTTACCAATGACGCGCGCCCGCAAGAAACGACTTTCCACTCATCGGCTTTTTCCCGGCCGGTTGCACTTCATCGAGGACGAGTAAGCCGCCTCCCGCGCCGATTGCGGGTTGGTTCGCCACCGTCAGTCTTTGCCCCACCTCTACCGCCCTCACCCCTACCCCCTCTCCCAAAGGGAGAGGGGTAACATGCGCGCGATGGATTTTGAGGGTTGCCCCGTCAATGTCCATGAACGCGCCGGGCCACGGATTCATCGCGCGGACTTGCCGTTCCAACTCGTGCACATCGCGCGTGAAATCGAGTCGCCCTTCGTCCTTTTTCAACATCGGCGCGTACGTGGAGAGTGAGTCATCTTGCGGCTGTGGCTGGATTTCGCCGGCAAGCCAGCGCGGCAAGGTTTCGATGAGCAGGTCTGCTCCAAGATGAGATAACGCCTCGGTGACCGAACCAGCCGTCCCGTCGGGGGGGATACGCATTGCTTTTTTCGCCAGCATCGCGCCGGTGTCGAGTCCCGCGTCCATTTTCATGAGGGTGACGCCGGTCTCTTCATCCCCGTGCAGGATCGCGGCGTTGATGGGCGCCGCGCCGCGCCAGCGCGGAAGCAACGAGGCGTGCACATTGAGGCAACCGAAGCGCGGCAAATCCAAGACATCGGGTTTGAGAATCTGTCCATACGCTGCCACAATAATGAGATCGGGCGCCCACGCGCGGAGTTGAGCCATGGCTTCAGGCGCGCGTAGTTTTTCAGGTTGGATAACAGGGATACTCAACTCGAGCGCAAGCGTTTTGACCGGCGGCGGCTTGAGTTCGCGCCCGCGCCCCGAGGCGCGATCGGGTTGGGTGACCACACCCACGATCTGGTGCTCTTGCGAGGTCTGAGACCCCGCAAGAGCATGGAGCGCATGCAGGCTCGGCAGGGCGAACTCCGGCGACCCCATGAAGACGATGGTTGTCATACCGCGATTCTAGCATAGTAACTTTTCTGCCAGAAACTTCGGTTGCGCTTTGCCTGTATTAGTTGTACAATTGCGAAAATCCAAAAACAAATTATTCGGAGGAATAAACCATGGAAACCACCAGTGATGACAAACTTTGGGCGGCGCTCGCATATGTCTTCTCACCTCTTGTTCCCATCATCATCATGCTGATGCCGGACAAGAAAGATCGCCCCTTTATCAAGGCTCACAACACCCAGGCGCTCGTGCTGGGCATCATCACCGTTGTGACCTCAACCTTTTGCGTCGGCATTCTCGTCTGGTTCTATCAATTGTATTGCGCCTACCTGTCGTACCAGG
>CAYPCK010000114.1:0-6968 GCA_964409185.1 uncultured Anaerolinea sp.
TACTCACCAGCAAGCTCGTGCAGAAAGTCAGTGAACTGGAGGCGGTCAAGGCGCATCTCGCCTCGGATAGAAAAGAACGCGCCTCTGCCATCGTGGAGCAATCCATTGCGCGGGCACGTAGTACGCTGGCTGAGTCTCGCGCGGCGATTGACGACCTGCGGGCGGCTTCGGGGAATGTCGCCGATGCGGTGCGCGAAAAAATAGAACGCTTTACGCAAGCGACGGGGATTCCCTGCGAGGTGGAAATCTCGGTGAATGAAAATCAATTGTCCCCCGAAATAACAGACCATGCGCTTAACATCTTGAGTGAATCGCTCAGCAACATCGCCCGTCACGCGCGGGCAACGCAAGCCCGTGTGAAGTTCTTCGCGCAAGGTCAAACGCTCGAACTCGAAGTCCGCGATAACGGCAAAGGCTTCGACGTGTATCAAAACGTCAGCGGGCATTACGGGCTGATTGGGATGCACGAACGGGCGCGGCTGACGGGAGGGCAACTGGCGATTGAGTCAGACGCGAATGGTACGTGCGTGCAGTTTGTGGTGGGGAGGGTGTGATGATCCGCGTGATGATTACCGACGATCATCTCATTGTCCGCGAGGGGTTGCGGCTGATTCTCGAAACAGCAGACGACATCGAAGTCGTGGGCGAAGCGGTGGACGGGGCGGAATGTCTGGATCTTGCGCCGAAATTAAATCCCCACGTCATTCTCATGGATCTGCAAATGCCGCGCATGGACGGCATCACCGCCATCGGTTGCTTGCGAAACGATTTTCCCGAGATCGCCATCGTCATCCTCACCACCTACAACGAAGACGATTTGATGATTCAAGGACTGCAAGCGGGCGCGCGCGGATATTTGCTGAAGGATTCGAGTCGTGAAAGTTTATTAGATTCGATCCGAGCCGCCGCGAAAGGCGAGACATTGCTCAAGCCAGAGATTCTTGCCCGCGTACTTGCGCCTCAGACTCAGGGCAAGTTTGTTTCTGCACCTCAAACCGACTCCACGCTGACAGAGCGCGAATTGGAAGTGTTGCAACTGGCGGCAAAAGGCGAGCGCAACAAAGAAATCGCCTATAAACTCGGCATCACCGAACGGACAGTCAAGGCGCATTTGCAGAGCGTGTATCAGAAATACGGAGTGGATTCGAGAGCGGCGGCGGTGGCTGTGGCGGCAGGGAAGGGATTGTTGGGGGAATAGTTGACTCGTGTTGATTTTCTCGCGCTTTGGTCCCCCTATCGGGTTGGTATATTTCATATGTAGGCGACCATGAAAAAACATGAAGTAACCCCTTTTGCGCTTCGGTATGTGTATCCGGAGATGCGATATTTTCTCGGTTTGGGGCGGACGCTTTATCAACTTTGGGTAAATCTGTTTCTTGCATTCAAAGAGCGTTCCCCTTCAGCGACGATCCCCGTCAACTATGATATTTGCAATAAAGATACCGTCGATTCGCAATTTGAACTTTATTGCATTAGCGGTAATCTCCCTGTTGATATTGAAGGCTCCTTATATATCGCGCAGTGCCTCGGCTCCCCAAAGGCATTCATGGTTGGCGAGACCAATATCGTCCACCTGGAATTCGGCGCGGATCGCATCAGACTCCGCAATCGGTTGATGAAAACCCCGGCGAGTCTTGCCATGAAAAGCCTGGCTCGAACAAAATATAGGTTTGACTTTCTGGGGCTGATGTATCTGTCTCCAGGGGTGGGTATGTTTTCATATACCGAAGGCATGTACCTGTTATCCGATGGGCGCATTGCGATAACCAGTGATATTGATCGTCCGTGGGTGATTGACCGATCTGACCTGCGGGTGAGGACCCCCATTGGGCGGAGAGATGAGTGGCTTCCGATGATGACGGATTCCGCCGGGGAGGCGCTTGGGAGACTTTTCGCAGGGTATAACAATTCCCATGCCATGCATACTGACCGTCGAACCGGTGAAGTTTTTCTGGTCAACTACCAGAAAAGACAAACCGACGGCGAGCATCCGGTCTTTCTGATTCGGTGGGATGGCAGGGGCGACTTTGAGCGTTGGCTGGTTCTTGATGAGGGCGGCAAGCCAATTGAAATTAAACAAAGCATCCATGAGCTTGTATTCTCAAAAGACTACATTTTGCTGGCTGACACTGCTTTTGTCACTGGAACGGAAATGTTCTTTCCCTGGAAAAGCGCTCCGCTGCCCAATGAAAGGACTATTATTTATACGATTGACCGAGGTCAGTTGGAACGGAGCCGCGCTACGGTTACCGCCAGGCGCATGGAAGTGAACGAAGCATGTATCCACCTGGTGGCAGAATACGAGAACCCCGATGATTACTTCACCGTCTATATGCTGCATACCCCTGCCACGAATACGGCTGAACTCATCCGCGAACATGACCGGGACTTGAACGGGCGATATTTTTCCAAACACCTGATCGGATATGGAACCTTGCCGGTTCTCGATCTGAGCAGTATCGGCAAGCATGTGATTGACGTAAAACAAGGAAGGGTCATTCATTCACAATATCTTGCCCAACTACCCTATACGTGGGGACCTTATCTCTACACCTATATTGGCAGGCAAACCCGGCCCTTTAATGGACAGGACTTGTTCGTGATGTTCAAGGGCTTCTCAAAAGCCCTGCTTCCAAGACGAATATTTAACGCCTATAAGAACATCGGCGCGCGCAGGGTTTCACTTGAGCAAATGGTTGGCGGAGATGGGCTGAAGCATAATCATTCGATCTGCAGAATCACCACAAGCGACCTGAAGATCGCAGATGCATACATATTCCCCGACCGCGTGTTGCCCCTCACCATTGTCTGCCTGGAAGCGAAGGACGAACGACGACCCGGTTATGTGATCGCCGGCGTGGTTACAGATGAGGTCGTCGAGGGCAGGTCGTCTGGGCATGAGTATTGGCTGTTTCAGGCGGACAATTTAGCCGGAGGACCCATCTGCAAATTAGGGCATCCCAATTTGAATAATTCAACTTTGTTCCATGCCGTTTATGTCTCCAGCTCGAAAGGGTGGAATATAAAAAACGATGCGCCGCCCTACCATGTCGCACTCCGAGAGGATTATCCCGAGGACGAATTGAAAAAATGGGGAGACGAGGTTTTGGATGTGTTTCGCGATCTGATTTGGCCGTATTTCGATCTGACGGTCTCAATAGAAGCCGATCGAAAATGACAAAAGATCAGTCGGTTTTAGTTCCCGCCAGGTTCCATATTGGCAGGCCGGTCAACTCTTCACTGACCCGCCAGACGCGTTTTCCAAGTTCGCGATCCAGCGCATGCGGCATGGGCGATTCTTCAACCGTCCTGTTGAAGAATTTCCCGCTGACCGTCTCCAGTTCAGGAGCCGCCGCCAGGTAGTAAATTGCCTCACCGGATTTATTGGCATTTCCCAACAGGGGGCGCACAAATAACAATTGAGACCATCTATAAAGCGGCCCGTTGTCCAATCCGATATTTGTTCTTACCTCCCCGGGATGCATGGCATTGATCGTCACGCCTGTGCCCTTCAACAGGTCTGCAAATTCCCACACCGTTAGGAGCTGGGCTACTTTCGAGGCTCCATACCCTTGAAGGCCTTTGTAATGGCGCTTCGACCAGGTTAAATCATTCAGGTCCAACCCTCCAAAGCGATGCCCTTCTGAATTGACCTGAATGATGCGGGCTGGCGCGCTCTCGGTCATCCGGTCGATCAATAATCGTGTGAACAGATAGGAAGCCAGGTGGTTTACGCAGAATACAATCTCAAAACCTTCCTCTGTCAGGATCCTGGTGGTTCGATGAAGCCCAGCATTATTGACCAATACATCAATCCGTTTGCATTTTGCCAGGATGCGCTCAGCCGCTTTTCGAACATCTGCCAGCCTGGAAAAATCTGCCAGTACTATTTCCGCATCCGAAGCGTACCTTTCGAATAATTCCTTTCGTAACTGCTCCGCCTTGCCGCTATTTCGACACACCAGGACCAAAGACGCTCCCCCTTCGGCTAGGCGTCTGGCGGCATGATACCCAACACCTGATGTTGCCCCGGTGATGATGGATACTTTTCCATCCATGCGCGCCCTGGTCGTTTTTTGAACCTGAAACGCGCTGCTGATAAATTGAATTTCGGCGGGTAATTTCACGAATACCGCCTATCCAAAATGCCTGCGCATAAAAGCTCTGTAGATCGGTTTGAATTTGGGGATGCCGTTGAATATATCCCCCCAAAGATCAAAGTAATCCCGTTGGTGGATGATCCGATGATCCTCGCCCAGGGTCAGTTTGGTGCAGCCGTATATTGGCGTGCTTGGATATTTATTGAAAATCATGACCATGGTCCATTGCATAAAAATGATATTCTCTGCCGTCACAATTGACGAGAGTTCCATATTCAATTGCTCGCAGCGGGCTGTGAGCCGGTTGCACATTTTCGTAAACTCTTCTATTCCTTCGATCCGTTGAATGCTATCCTGAAAAACAATGTCTTCATGGTAATAAGGAAAAATATGAGACCAATCGGGTTTTCCCTCGGCGTTGTAGGTTTTTCCCCAAAGTTCCCGTATCTTATCCGGGGTTAGTTTTTCAACCATGTTATCTCCTTATAAATCCATTGGAATTGACGCAAAACCTTAATGTCTGTGACGCCGTGAGGCGGCTGCCATCCGCTCAGGGAGGTTGAACCGCCTGTTAGCGGGAATGGAGCCTGTCTATATTTTCCCACGGCGAAATAACGAACTCGATCGACTTTTGTAGGATCAGAACATGGGCGGGTTCGGGTTCCACAAATTGACTCCAAACCGAGCCGTCGCTTATTACACAATGCTCATTCCCAATGCGGTGTTGTTCTGCATTTGCCAGCCCGGCATCATAGAATGTGCGATCACAGACCCCGTTCCCCCAATAAATGAAATCGTTTGCGGATACCCAATCCAGTGAAGTTTTGACGGGCGTTCCAATATCCGCGTGGGATATTGTAGACCGAAAAGCGCGGTCTTCTTCACCGATCTGGGTGTGGATTTTTTCGCCGCTTTTTTCATGGATCACTGTGGAAGCCCTGGTGATGATATCGACAGGGTCCACCGACCGTTGAGATGACCTTGCATCAACGATCAAATAGCGAGGAGTATTTTCCGCATCCCGAACAAAGACCGACCATTCTGCGCGTAAACCATTTGCCAGCCCGGATACCCGGTACGCATTGACGGTAAGCAAATAGGCTGGCTCGTCTGTTTCCAGGCATCGGATCGGGCAAAGCGAGAAATTTTCAGGGATTTCGATGTTTCGTTCCAGATCTTTAATGGCAGACGACTTAATGCGATACACCCAATAGATCGAAGGCGGGTCTTTTTCGACCGTGAATCTTACAAGCGGGTTTTCTCTCCCAACGGCAATTTTTATACCAGAAAGAATCGCCAGTTGCGAATACATAAATCGTTTTAAGATGCTTCGTCCTATTTGTCCGAATTTGGAAAGCGGTTTTGGTTTTAGGTCAATATTCATTAATTCTCCAAACGACGAACGGCAGATTTGATGACTCGCTCCCCTTATGCCGCCTGATTCAGAAGGGGTGAAATAATCATGAAATTGCGCCACGCCAGCCATTGATGTTCATCCAAGTGGAACTATGCTGGGAATGAGGGCGGCTGTCACAGGCAAAACATCAAGATTTTTATCGCTTAAGTTTGGTCGGCAGGAAGCCAGCTGACAGTCTATCAATGTGACTGTCATTCGGCTCTGATAATGCGCCAAGTATACACAAAATTGCAGGCGCATTGAACGGATTGCTCGAAGAGCGCGCGGGCAATCGTGCAGGCGTCTCAGACTCAGGGCAAGCCTGTTACATCCCTCAAACCGACTCCACGCTGACAGAGCGCGAATTGGAGGTGTTACAACTTGCCGCGAAGGGCGAACGCAACAAGGAAATCGCCTACAAATTAGGAATCACCGTAAGGACCGTGAAGGCACATTTGCAAAGTATTTATCAAAAATTCGGCATGGATTCCCGCGCGGCGGCAGGGAATGGATTGTTGGATGCTTAACTGATTGTTAAATGCCAGGGAACAAGAACAGCCTCCCGAATTTTCGGGAGGCTGTTTTCTTGTTGACTCGCTCAACTATAAACCGTGCGTGGAGCGATTGGGTTACGGGAGGATGGCATCCCCGCCGCCGAAGTCGTCGAAGATGGCGTCGTTGGCGTTGATGAACCAGAGTCCGATGCGCCCGCCGCGCGGGTTGAAGAACGCCTGGTCGCCGGCGTTGAGGGTGACACTGCCCACCTCGACACCGTTCTTGTAGATCAACACCAAGCCGTTGGAGAGCGCGCGCGCGCCGAACTGATCGCCATCGTTAAAGGTGACGGAGATCGGGCTGTAGCCATACCAGGCAAGCGTATCCGGGCGGAAGGTCCAGACGGTGACGGTATTCGTGTTGGCGTCGTACAGCGCTTCGATCGCGCCCGCGCCCCAGTTCGGCACGACCGAACCCTGAACCTTCAAGAGCAGGTTTTGTTCCAGACCATCCTCATCCACATTGGTGAGGGTTACGAACACCTCCTGGTCGGCGCCAAAGGCGTTTTTCCAGTAGATCGGTCCGCTGTTGCGCACATCCACCTGGCTGTTGTTGATGATCTTGTACGCGCTGATCGCGCCTCTCCAGTTCGGTCCGAGCGCGCTGGCAGGGCGGTTGAAGTTGTCGAGGACGGCTGTGCTCGGGAAGGGCGGATCAAGTTCCAATCCGATGAGAACCGGGTCGTGGTCCGACGAGCGGTAGGCGTCCGGCGCGTAGATCGCATCCTGCGCGGTGAGTTTGAAGGAAGTGTCGTAGTCGATCAAGTCGGCTTCGTCGGCGTTGATGTGCCAATCGGTCATGCCGGTCACCTGTCGGAAGAGGCTGCCGTTCGCGAGTCCGTAATCGAGGTAACCGGTCTGCCCATCGAACACGTAGGAGTAGGCATCTTCGCCGTGGAATTGGAAGGCGAGATCGGC
>CAYPCK010000115.1:0-6943 GCA_964409185.1 uncultured Anaerolinea sp.
TGCGAAGTCATTCCAACGGGTTTGTCCACCACCAGAACGCCGGAAATGGCGTTCTTCATATCCTGGTTATTTGGTTGTCTATTCACTCTGTCCTCCAAAGATTTGGTCGAAACAACACGATCAATAATAAAATATTCTATCCAAGGTCAAGCAATTCGCGCGTAGTCGTTAGTACTAGACTTTGAACTTCGCTCATCGCGCCGGGGAGTTCTGCCCCGGCAGCGGCGGCATGGCCACCTCCATTGAAATGTTTTGCAACTTTTGATACATCCACAACTGGGTCGAGCGCGCGCCAGGAAATCTTGACATGTCCGTCGCTTTGTTCGACGAAAATCATACCCACCTTTGTTCCGTTCCCGGTAATCGCTGAGATGAGATTAATCAAATCGGCATCGTCATTTCCGCCATAGCCCGCGCGCTTCCGGTCCTCTAGGGTGAGTGTCGCCCAGACGATGCCATGTTCGCGCTCGAGGTTGGATAGCCCCGCCCCCCAATAGCGCGCCGCCGGAAAGGACATATGCACCAGCGAACGCATGTACAGATCGGAAAGATCGGCGCCGCTTTCCATCAGGGTGGCGCATAATCGCATGGCCGAGGGGTTGGTGTTCGGCGTGCGGAAACCAAGCGTATCGGTGACGATGCCGATTAACAGGGCGGCGGCGATGGGTTGGGTGATCTTGTAGCCCCATTCGGGCAGATGGTTGGTGAGGATGGCGGCGGTCGCCACTTCATCCTCTTCGATCAGGTTCAGCGTTCCGAATTTTTCATTGGTTTTGTGATGGTCAATGTTGATGTCCGGCGCTCCGAAATGTTCAAAGACCTTCCCCACCCGTTTAAAGTCAGCGCAATCGACCGTGATGAAGGTGTCGTGCTCACCCTGTGGTTCCTTGACGATGAGGTCGCTTCCTTCGAGGAATTTGAAAGACGAGGAGACCCCGTCCACAAGCACCATTTGCACGTGCTTGCCGGCATCCTTCAACGCCAGCCCCAACCCCAACAGTGACCCGATCGCATCGCCGTCCGGGCGGACGTGTGAGGCGATGACAACCTTTTGCGCCTGCTCCAACCGTTGTTTGATTTCCCCTGATTGTAATTCTGTCATTCTCTAAATTATCCCTTCGCTTCATTATCCGGCGATTGCTTGAAATTTTCAACCATCAATTCGGTTAGCCGGAAGGGTATCGTGTTATTTTTTATTTCTCAGACCCGCCAGCACCTTTTCGATGTGGTCGGCGTTTTCAGGCGTGACATCCCAGTGAAAGCGCAGGCGCGGAAAGGCGCGCAGTTCGACGCGCGAGGCGAGAGTCCGCCGCAGGAAACCGGAAGCAGATTCAAGCCCGGAAAGAACGTCCTGCGAGCGGGTTGCCCCTTCGATGGCGGAGACGTAGATATCGGCATACGCCAGCTCCTTATCCACTTTTACGTCAGTGACGAATATTTGTTGCAGGCGCGGGTCGCTGATCTCCCGGATCAACAACTCCGAGAGATCCTGGCGGATGCGGTCCGCAATGCGTTGAAGGCGAATACCGGAAGGCATGGCGATTTACGATTTCAGATTTACGATTGGTGGTTGAGTAGTGGCGCGTGGTCTCGATATGGACATCGTCCTACTCGACCACCAGCGCCACGTATCGAGACCACATTCTACGACTTCTCCAATACGTAGCAGACCAGCTGGTCGCCGGGCAGGATATCGCTGAACCCCTTGAAGCCCACGCCGCACTCGTAGCCCTGCTTGATCTCTTTCACATCCTCTTTCTCATGGCGCAAAGAGCCCATGTCGCCTTCGTAGACGAGGTCGGTGCCGCGATACAATTTCACCTTCGCGTTGCGGCGCAGTTCGCCGTCCGTAACGCGGCATCCCGCCACCTTGCCGAATTTCGAAGCCGAGAATACTTGAAGAACCTGCGCCCGCCCGATGATCTTTTCTTTCACATCGGGTTCGAGCATGCCGCTCAAGGCTTTTTCGATGTCCTCGGTCATGCGATAGATGATCTCGTACAGGCGGATATCCACGCCTTCTTTTTCTGCGAGGCGGCGCGCCGGCACTTCGGCTTGCACGTTGAAACCGATGATGATCGCCTTCGAGGAGGAAGCGAGCATGACGTCGTTCTCGCCGATGTTGCCGGTTTCCGCGTAAATGATCTTGAGGCCGATCTCGCCTTCGCCCAGTTTATTCAACTCGGAAATGATCGGGTCGAGCGATCCCTGCACATCGGCTTTGACAATGAGATTCAACGCCTGCGCTTCGCCCGCCTGCACATTTGCGAACAGATCCTCAAGAGAAACCTTCTTTTTGGATTGCGCCTGCGCCTTCGCCGCCTCCAATCGTTCAGCGACGATCGCGCGCGCTTCTTTTTCTGATTCAACCACTTCGAACAAGTCGCCCGCTGTGGGCACATCGCTCAAGCCCATCACTGAAACCGGGATGGACGGTCCTGCTTTCTTCACCGGCTTGCCTTTGTAATCGGAGAGGGCGCGCAGTTTTCCATATGCGCTCCCCGCCACGACAATATCGCCCGCTTCGAGCGTGCCATTCTGGACAAGCAACGTGGCAATCACGCCTTTTGTCTTGTCTAATTCGGCTTCGATCACCGTGCCGATGACTTTGCCGCCCGGGTTTGCCTTGATCTCCATGTTGTCGGCAACCAGCAGGATGCCTTCCAACAGGTCGTCAATGCCCTTGTTTTGCTTGGCAGAGACGGGGATCACCATCGTGTTGCCGCCCCAGTCATCGGGGACAAGTTCCTGTTCGGCAAGTTGTTGTTTGACGCGGTCTGGGTTGGAATTTTGTTTATCGATCTTGTTGAGCGCCACCATGATCGGAACGCGCGCCGCCTTGGCATGGGCGATCGCCTCGCGGGTTTGGGGCATCACGCCATCGTCCGCCGCCACCACGAGGACGACGATATCCGCGCCCTGGGCGCCGCGCGCGCGCATCTGCGTAAACGCTGCGTGACCGGGAGTATCGAGGAACGTGATCGAGCGCCCTTTCTGCTCCACCTGGTACGCGCCGATGTGCTGGGTAATGCCGCCAGCCTCGCCCGCGGCAACATCCGTCGAACGGATGGCATCAAGCAGGCTGGTCTTGCCATGATCCACGTGACCGAGGATCGTCACCACCGGCGGACGGGTCTTCAACTGCGCGGCATCCTCCCCAGCGATCATCTTCCGCCAGAGAGGCACCTCCCCAGTCTCGACTTTGACTTCCTCGATGATCTCAGGGACGGCTTCATAGCCATATTCGGCAACCACAATCGCGGCGGTATCGAAATCCACCGATTGGTTGATAGTCGCCATGACGCCATTGGTCATTAATTTTTTGATCAAGTCAATGGGGCTTTTTTCGATTTTCTGCGCCAAGTCGCGCACCACAATGCTGACCGGCAACTCAAGTTTGTTTCCATTGCTGCTCATAGAACTGCCTCCAAGTCATCCAATTGGCAAATGCAAACGCGCCGTTTGCCAATTTGCACATTTGCCGTTTCATACCTTTGCCCGGCGACAGCCCTGCGAGTCAACGCTTCACATAAGGCGGTTCACCGGTTCCCAGCCGCGCTTTCGGCAGGCAGGGTGTTCATAAAGTCTTCCAATTTTGCGCGTTCATCGTCAGTGATCGTTGTTTTCAACGCGTGCGCCAGGGCGCCCTTCAAGCCTCGCTCCCAGCATTGACGGCGGTCATGCAGGTAAGCGCCCCGCCCGGCTTTTTTACCGGTTGGGTCCGCCTGAACTCCATCTGTTGTGCGCACAATGCGGATCATTGTTCGTTTTGGCAGGATTTCACGACAGCCAACACAAGTCCGCTGGGGCACATGCTTCGCACGTTGAACGGGTTGCTTCGACATGCTCCTTCAGCCTCCCCCCTCATCCCTCGAGGGGAGGGTTTGGGGTGAGGGTAGTGTGCAAGGCGGTTACTCTTCCTCGTCGAAATCATCGCCGCCGCGCTTGTGCTTTTTGCGGCTGACAACTTCGCCGCGTTCTTCATCCAGCACAAGAGTGACACTTTTCTTCTTGCCTTTCTTGCCCTTCTTCTTATCGCCAGACTCGTCCTCTTCGCCGCCGGGAGTTTGGAAAATTTCCGGCTTCATCGCGAACAATTCATCGAGCGAGACGCCATCCTTGGCGTGTTCGTCTTCCTCTTCCTCGACAACGCGGCGCGCCTCTTTCTTAGCCGGTGCCTGCTTCTCCATGGCGACCGCTTCCGTGATATCGGTCCGTTCATCCGCCGACGGCGCAGCAACAGCCTCGCCGGGCGAATCAGCCGTCCCTTCGGCAGGAACCGCATCAGGGAATTGAATCGCCGCGATCGCTTCTTCGATGTTCTGCATCGCTTTCGAGCCGATGCCGGGCAGCCCAAGGATTCGGTTTGAATCCAACTTCAATGCTGTCATCAAACTGCCGACCGTGTCGTATCCGGCTTCAACCAGGATGTTGAAGATATGTTCTTTGATGCCCGCCTGATCCAAAGGCATGCCAAACGCCGCCGTGGGCACATCCGGATACGCGCCTGCGCCCTCGGCGCGCGCGGCTTCCTCTTTGATCTGGATCGTCCGGCGTTCGACGCGATCGACGAACTGACCCAGCGTGGTATATTCCTCCGGTGTGACTGGGCGATTCTCCGCTTTCTTGGCGAGGATTTCTTCGATGGCGGGAATGGACTCAACCGCATTCGGCATCAGCGCCGCGAGTTCTTCGTCGGTGCGCAGTTTTTGCAGCGAGTCGCCGGCGGCTTCGGTCAGCGATTTGATATCGATGCGCCAGCCGGTGAGTTTCGCGGCAAGGCGGGCGTTCTGCCCATCGCGGCCGATCGCGAGGCTCAGTTGGTCTTCCTGAACGACAACCGTCGCGGTTTTGTTGCCTTCCACATCGGCAACGTACACGCCGGTGACGCGCGCCGGGCTGATGGCTTTCGAAATGTACACAACGGGGTCTTGATCCCACTGAATGATGTCGATCTTTTCATCGTGCAACTCTTTGACGATGGCTTGAATGCGCACGCCCTTGATGCCCACGCACGCGCCCACGGGGTCGACGCCGGCTTGCGTTGCCATCACAGCGACTTTTGCGCGCGCGCCCGGCTCGCGTGAGATCGCGCGGATCTCGACAATACCGTGATAGATCTCCGGCACCTCGTTTTCGAGCAGGCGGCGCAGGAAGTTACGATGCCCGCGCGAAAGCACGATCTGCGGTCCGCGGGAACCGTCTTTTACTTCGAGCACCACCGCGCGGACGCGGTCATGCACTTTGAAGCGCTCGCCGGGGATGCGCTGGTTGGCGGGCAACATGCCTTCGGCTTTCATGTCCAGCCCGACGGTGGTCGCCTGCGCGTTGGTGGCTTGCACGATACCGCTGACGATCTCGCTGACCTGCCGTTCGAAATACTGCATCTGGTTGGAACGTTCCGCCTCGCGGATGCGTTGCTGAATGACCTGACGGGCGGTCTGCGCGGCAACACGACCAAAATCTTTGGGCGTGGTTTCGACAACCACCATGTCGCCGAGTTGCGCTTCGGGGTTCACCTTGCGGGCTTCATCGAGCAGCACTTCGGTCTTCGGTTCGATCACATCTTCAACAACTTCCTTTTCGGCATAGACCAACACCTTGCCGGTCTCAAGGTCGATCTTCGCTTCCACGTGTTGGGCAGTGGATGCGTTGACAGCCTTGCGATAGGCGGATGCCATCGCCGATTCAATGGCGCCAAGGATGATCTCCTTGGATAATTGTTTTTCCTCCAACACTTCGTTGAATGCCAGGGCAATTTCGTTCTTGGACATGCGTGCTACTCCGGTTTCTCCTTGTTTCAAACAAAAAAGTGGGGGTCAGCCCACTTTCCAGTGCGTGCGTCTCAGTTCGTCGTGCGCCGATATTTTAGCACTGGGCGGGAAAACTTGCAAGATATAATTCCCCCCATGTCCCAAAGAGATTTCGACAAGGCCGCCCTACGCGGCGAACCTTCGTACGTCTGGCGCGCCGGTCAACAACGACGACTCGAGATGATCGTGAAAGCCGCAGGCGAACGTATCAAAGGAACAATACTCGAAAACGGATGCGGCGTCGGCATGTACGTGGAGCACCTCTCCCCCTTCGGTGGAACCGTGATCGGGTTGGAATACGACTTCGACCGCGCCCGCGACGCCAAAACAAACTCGCCTCACCTCCTCAACGCGGCTGGGGAATTTCTCCCGCTTCCTTCTTCGACGTTCGACCTGATTCTCAGCCACGAGGTGATCGAACACGTGCAGGACGACCGCGCCGCCATCCATGAGATGGTTCGCGTGCTAAAACCAGGTGGGAGAATCGTTTTGTTCTGCCCGAATCGCGGCTATCCCGTCGAAACGCATGGAATCTATTGGAAAGGCAAATACTATTTCGGCAACAAGCTTTTCGTGAACTATCTGCCTCGAGCCATACGCGACAAACTCGCCCCGCACGTGCGCGCGTACTCAAAATACGACTTGCTGAAACTTTTCGACGGCTTGCCTGTTAAGTTCATCGAACGGACGGTCATCTTCGGCGCGTACGACAACATCATCGCGAGGCTGGCAGTTTTGGGAAAACTCCTGCGCGCCGTTCTGCAATTTCTCGAAAACACACCGTTGCGGAAGCTTGGAATTTCTCATCTTTGGGTTGTGGAGAAGGTATGACATCAAACATGAACAAAGCGGATTTGATTACCACACTGCAAGACTCCAACCAGCGCGTGTTGAAATGGTTCACAGAAATTCCTGCGAAGAAATTTTTCAACCGCGAGGGCGAGACATGGTCGGCTTCGGACAATCTTGACCATCTCATCAAATCGCACCAGCCGCTCGCCAAGGCGTTAAGGCTCCCCCGCGTGGCGCTGAAGGGAATGTTCGGGTCGGCGGACCAGCCGTCCCGTAGTTATGAGGCGCTGTGCGAGGCGTATCGCGATCTGATTGCAAAAGGCGGAGTCGCCTCAGGC
>CAYPCK010000116.1:0-6937 GCA_964409185.1 uncultured Anaerolinea sp.
GAGTCCGATCACCTTGGCATAACATCCGCCTTCGAAGTTGAAGACGCCGTCTTCGCTCCAGCCGTGTTCGTCGTCGCCGATCAGGCGGCGCGTCGGGTCGGCGGAAAGCGTCGTCTTGCCGGTGCCGCTTAAGCCGAAGAACAACGCCACATCGTGCGAGTCGTTCGGATTCACGTTTGCCGAGCAATGCATCGACATGACCCCCTGCAACGGGAGCAGGTAGTTCAAAAGTGTGAAGACCGATTTCTTCATCTCGCCGGCGTATTGGGTGTTGCCGATGATAGCAAGTTTGCGCTCGAAGTTCAACAGGATGAACGTCTCACTGCGCGTGCCGTCGCGCGCTGGGTCTGCCTTGAAACTCGGAATGTCCACGATGGTGAAACCCGGCATAAAGTTCCGATATTCATCTGCGCTTTCGGGCAAGATGAACATGTTGCGGATGAACATGCTGTGCCAGGCTTCCTCGGCAACAATGCGCACGTTCAGGCGATATTTCGGGTCAGCGCCCGCGTACACATCCTGCACGAACACGTCCCTTCCCTTGAGGTATTCACACATGCGCTCGTACAGCGCGTCAAATTTCATCCCATCAAAGGGGCGGTTGTATGGCCCCCACCACACATTGCCCTCGGAATCGACATGCTTCACTACGAATTTATCGTTGGGCGATCTGCCCGTGTGCTTCCCCGTGTGCGCAACGAACGGACCGCCAAGGGTGGTAGCGCCTTCGCCGCGAAAAACCGCCTCTTCGTACAGCCCTTCGGTGGGCAGGTTCCAGTAGGCGGTTCGCAAGCCAGTGATGCCGTGGTTGGAAAGGTCGTGCAACGCGCGGCGCGCATCCGCGGCGGATTCAGTGGGGGTTTTACCGTTTCGTGGGTTACTCATGTATTCACCTCGAGGGTTTGGGGTAGGTTACGCGCTAGTTGAGGATATTCTCTCACGGGTATGATAACACCTACCCGTTGCGTGAGAATTGAGTTTCATCCTATCAAAACCTGTCAAACTACGGGCAGGCGAGAGAGCCCAGTTCAGGGTCGGTTCCCTGCGCCCAGATGCGATCGAATTCCTGTATGTAGAGGCTGGCGATCTGCGGGTTATCGAGGATGATGACGTTTTCGTCATTATTTTCCTCGGCGCTCGTCGAGAAGTTCAGCGAGCCGGTAATGACAAACCGCTCATCCACGATGATGACCTTGTTGTGCATGAAGGTCGGGTTGCCGTCCCGGCGGACGAGAATCCCCGCGCATGCCAGGGTATCGAATTCCGCCGCGTCGGTATCGCTCCCCACTTTTTCGTACACCCCTGCCACGTTCACCCCGTTCAGGGCGCGCTCGATCATCGCGTTGGCGAGGGGGAAGTCGGTGAAACTGAACGCCAGAAAACGGATGCTCGACTGCGCGAAGTTCACAATGGGAATGATCGCCTGCTCGAGCGCGGCATCCTCCGAGGTGAACACCACCCAAATCTGCGTCCCGTTCACGTTGACGGATTGTTCGCCAAGTTGCGAGGGCGATTGCGGTCCAAACTGCCCGTCCCACATCTCCTGGAATTCACGCTCATACATCGCCGCCACCTCCGGCGAGTGGAGCACCACCACGTTGTTTTCCTGCTTGTAGATTCCGTTTTGCGTGAGGTTGGTCGAACCCGTCCACACGGTCTGGTAATCGAAGATGATGAACTTGTTGTGCATCAATGCCGAACGGTCATCGGAACGCACTTCGATGCCTCCGTTTTGCAACGCCGCAAATTGACCACGGTCCGGTTCTTTGTCCGCTTCGAGGCCGTACTCGTCGTCGGTCACCCAGCGGATGTCCAGTCCGCGCTGGCGGGCGGCAATCAGCGCTTCCGCCACCGGCGTGAGGTTGAATTCGAAGGCGGCGATGTGAATAGCATTTTGCGCCGCATTGATCTTTTGAATCAGCACGCCTTCGATGGAGTTTTGCCATTGCGCCGGGTCGTTGAGGGTGAAACGGTCGGTAAAATATACTTCCCACCACAAGCCCGCCGGCACCGCCACCGTCGGCGGAGGGGCGATCAAGGTTTCCACGGGAGGGACAACTTCACTCGGGAATTGAGGCGGGAGTTCCGTTGCGGTCTCCACACCGGGCAAGACCACATCTCCACCGCCGTTCGACGTCAGCGTGGTGATCAATGCGATCAGCGCGATCAAAAACATGCCGACGATCGTCCCCAGCGTGTTGCGTTGCGATGTTCTGCGCCGTCTCGTCATTCGATTCCTATTTGGATGACGGCAGCGATTCTTTTAACTTCAAAATCAATTGAAGAGGTGTCTTTGTTGTATCGTTCACAAGATTCAATAGCGCATCCAGCCCGGCCGGCGCGTCGCGCTCGAGCATGGTCTTCCACTGCTCGCCCAGTTTCGCGCTCAAATCCGCGCGGCTGGCGGCATCATATTTCCCTGCCGCCCAATTTCCCGCCGCGCGCATGAACTGACGCAAGGCTTTCATGCGGGGTTCCAGGGTTTGTTCGGCGGCTGTATCGTCCATGCCCTCGGTGCTTTGCGCGATCTGCGCCGCAAGTTCGATGCCCCAATTCAACAACTCGGCGGCAGGTTCCGTTTCCAGCATATCGAGCATCGAAACATTGCCAGTCACCACTTTTTTTGCATTCGCGATACGGGTTTGAATATCGGTCATGGTTTCACTCCAGCGCGGCAAAATCCTGCGGATTGCTTAACGGGTACCGGCTCGCCGCCGGGTCAATCCGTTTGACCAATCCCAACAGCACGTCCCCGCTTCCCGCCTCGACGTACGACTGGATTCCCAACCCGCGCATTGCCTCCACCGATTCGGTCCAGCGCACGCGCGATTGCATCTGCGCTTTGAGGTCTGCCCGCAGTTCGGCGGCGGTCGTCATCGCTTTGGCATGAACGTTGCCGATGACGGGAATCTTCGCGTCGCCGATGGCGGACGCGTCCACTGCGGCGTTCCATTCGGCTTGGATCGAATCCATGAGAGGGGAATGCGCGGCGATGCTCACCGCCAGCGCAACGGCGCGCTTGGCGCCGGCGGCTTTTGCGCCAGTCATGGCGCGTTCAAGCGCCGGCTTGTGGCCGGAGATCACCACTTGCCCCGGACAGTTATCGTTCGCCACTTGAACGATCTCATCCGCGGCGCTGGATTCTGCGCAAACTTTTTCCAGCGTTGGAATATCCACGCCGAGGATCGCCGCCATGCCGCCCGGGTTGATCTCGCCGGCGCGTTTCATCAATTCGCCGCGCGCGCGGACGAGTCTCAGCCCGTCGGTGAACGGCAACGCGCCGGAAGCGGTGAGCGCCGATAACTCGCCGAGGGAATGTCCCGCCAGCGAAGCAGGCAGAAAGTCGGGATGAAAATGCGTGAAGGTCATCCAGGCGGCAACCGAATGGAGGTACAAGGCCGGCTGAGTGTTGACCGTTTCGTCCAGTTTTTCCTTTGGTCCATTCCACATGAGTTGTGAGAGCGAAAATCCGAAGAGCGCATCGGCTTCATCGAAAAACTGTCTGGCGATCGGGTGGTGCGCGGCGAGGTCTTTGCCCATCCCCACCGATTGCGACCCTTGACCGGGAAATAGAAATGCAGTTGTTGGCGGTGTGAATTTCATAACAGTTAAAACACAAACGGGTCGTGATGGTCACGACCCGCCGGTGGTTTACTCGGACTTTTTCTTTTCTTTCTTTACTTCGACAACTTCACGACCCTCGTAAAATCCGCAATTCGGGCAGACCGTGTGCGGAAGGCGCAGGGAACCGCAGTTCGCGCAGGAAGTGAGGTTGCGAGGCTGCAAGGCATCGTGCGCGCGGCGCATATTGCGGCGGCTCTTCGAGTGCTTGCGCTTTGGATGTGGGGGCATTGATTCGTACTCCTTATTTTACACTTGCGGGGACGCATGCCCCACGATTTTTGCTTGAAGCGGGCAGATTATAGCGGCTGGTGAGGGGTGCGTCAAGGACGGGAAGCGGTTTTTTGCAATCAGTCGGCAATGCGAACCTGTAATCCTGCGGTCAATGTAGGAAAAGTTCAGCGTATAATGCAGGAGCATTCGATGAGCAAAACAATGCACACAAGGAGATGAGTTCGATGTCAGCAACATTCGTCATCATTCTGGTTATAGCGGTCCTCCTGGCTGTCGTGGGGGTATCCATGAACAGGTCGCGGACGCGGCGCGACCACAGCGCGCATGGAGCAGGCTTATTCACCTCGGATCTGGGTACGGATGGTCCCAGCCGCTCCGCTGGCGAGGTGGGCAGCCATGCGGCATCTCACGATGGCGGCGGGTCAGACGGCGGTTGGGGTGATAGCGGCTCCGGCGGAGATGGAGGCGGAGGAGGCGACGGCGGCGGGGGCGAGTAACTCCATAGTAAAATGAAAGCATGGAGTTTCAGATTGCGGTTGCAAAAGTAAATAAATACGCCACATCGGAAAGCGGCGACACCATCGAAGTGGTGGAACGCCCGAACGGCGGGCTGTCGGTCGTGCTTGCCGATGGACAAACTTCCGGACGCGGAGCGAAAGTCATCTCGCAGATGGTTGTCCGCAAAGTGATCGGCTTGCTTGCGGAAGGCGTCCGCGACGGCGCCGCGGCGCGCGCCGCCTCGGACGCATTGTTCACCGAAAGGCAAGGCAAGGTCATCAGCACTCTGAATATCGCTTCGCTCGACCTGCACAGCGGCACCATCGTCCTGACCCGCAACAACCCCTCCCCGCTTTACATTTGCCGCGGTGAAATCATCGACCGTATCGACGCGGAGAGCATTCCACTTGGCACCTCGCGCGATGTGCGACCTTTGATCACCGAACTGCCCATCGAAGTCGGCCTCACCATCGTCATTCATACCGATGGGTTGACTCATGCTGGGGAAAGGCGAGGCAGCCCAATGGATGTGGGCGAAGCGATCCAGTCGGTGCTCGATGACCAGGACCCGAGTCCGCAATCGCTGGCGGATGCGCTTCTGGCGCAAGCCGTCCGCCTGGACGATGACCGCCCGGCGGACGATATCAGCGTGCTGGTGTTGAAATTCTCGTCGAACGTCGGCGATAACGTGCGGCGCATGGCGGTTCGCCTCCCGCTCAACGGGAACATGTAGGAATGAAAAAGTACGGGCAGAATTTTCTGGCGGGCTTGCGCGATACGGCGATTCTCTTCAACGAGTTCAAACTTCCGTTATTGATTTTCGGCTTCACCATCATCGGCGGCGGGTTGGCATACGAGGCGGTTTCGATCCGTGTGGGCGAACCCGTAAAAAATACGACTGAAGCGGTCTTCATCATCTGGAGCGCGACGCTCCTGTACTCGGTGGAAGGATTCCCCGATCATTTTGCGTTGCAATGTTTTCACTTCATCATGCCCCTTGTGGGTTTGTTTATTTTCGCGCGCGGGCTTGCCGATTTCGGAAGCCTGCTGTTCAACCGCCGCGCGCGCGGCAAAGAATGGGAGTCGGCTGTGGCATCCACCATGAAAAACCATATCGTATTGATCGGGCTCGGGCATCTCGGGTTTCGCATCGTGCAACAGTTACACAAAATGGGAAGGAACGTGGTAGCCATCGAGCAGAACCCTTCGGTAGAAACGTTCCGCGAAGTGCAAGGGATGAACATCCCCGTGAGCAGTTTGGGTTCACCGCCCTCAGCGCCACCGAAATGGCGGCGCCGGTCTTCGCCTCCGCCGCGGCTGGCGCAGACGTAACCAACCCGATCTCCATCGAGGGTCAGCAGTTCAGCCTCGCGCGGTTCACCATTTCGCCCAAATCAAAATTTGACGGGAAAACCATCGGCTACGTGGAGGATAACTACAAACTTAATGTGATCCTGCTCCGGCATCACGGCAAGTCTGAAGTTCACCCCAAGGACACCGAGTCTATCACCGCGGGCGATACGCTCGCGGTGCTGGGCGGACCCGAGCAATTGAGAAAGTTGATGCAACATAATCAATGAAACCGCTTCGCCAAAGTGAAAATAGATTTTTCCCGGTAGTAGACAACAACCAATGGAGCCTCCAAGCAAACGACTGCTGATCGGAGTTGTTGGTCCGTGCGGTTCGGGGAAATCCACGTTGATCGCCGGGCTCGAAGGGCACGGGTACCGCTGCCGGCACATCGCGCAGGAACATTCCTACGTACAAGCCATGTGGCAGATTATCTCCCAGCCAGATATTTTGATCTACTTGAATTCGTCGTTCCAAACCAGCACCGCGCGAAGAAGGCTCGACTGGCAGGAAAAAGATTACAACGAACAACTCCGACGGCTCGCTCACGCGCGCGAACATGCCGATCTTGCGATCGACACCGACGATCGGACCCCGGCAAACGTGCTACAAATCGCGCTGGACTTCCTTCACCTGAGAGACTCATGACCCTCCGCAACGCCTCCTTCCTCCTTTTCAGCCTGTTCGCGCTTTCCTGCATGCTTTTCACGCCCACATCGGCTCCCACCTCCCCATCCTCCACTCGCGCTCCGGACCTGCTGGACACTCCATGGGACGACCGCTCCATCTTCAAGGATGGACTTGTCCCCTCCGCTCAGTGGGCGTTGGATGAACTGGAAGGCGCGAGTGTGTATCACATTGAAATAAATATCGAAGACAATCTTTTCAATGTGACGGGAACCCAGGAAGTTCGCTACACCAACAACGAAATCGCGCCTCTCGATGAAATCCGCTTTCGCTTGTTTCCCAACATCCTCGGTGGGAAGATGCAAATCTCGAATTTGCGCGTGGGCGATCTGGCTGTGTGGCCCCGCTACGAGTTACGAAACAGCCTGATGATCGTTCCGCTGGCAAAATCATTGGAGGCGGGCGAAAGCATCGTCATTCACATGGACTTCTCTGTCACCGTCCCGCAATCCGTGGATTTGAATTACGGCGTACTCGCCTACGCCGAGGATGTGCTCGCCCTCGCCCACGCTTATCCAATGATCGCGGTGTACGACGACGAGGGGTG
>CAYPCK010000117.1:0-6917 GCA_964409185.1 uncultured Anaerolinea sp.
GTCAACCTGCCGCCGGGCTGTCGGTTTGCCCCGCGTTGCGAGGCGCGCGTCAAACATTCGCTGAATATTTGCACCGAGACCAAACCCGAACTCACTGCAGTGAAACCGGGCCATGAAGTCCGTTGCTGGCTGTACCAGAATGGCGCTGGTCATTCCGCGCCGCTCAAGGCAGCTAACCCCTTCTTGGAGTAATCATCATGTCAGATAATGCAATCCAAAAAGGGGAAACCCTCGTCGAGGTAAGCAACCTTGTCAAATATTTCCCGGTCCGCGCGGGGTTGTTGCAACGCGTGGTCAACCAGGTTAAAGCCGTGGACGATGTCAGTTTTTTCGTGCGCAAAGGCGAGACGCTTGGCATGGTGGGCGAGTCCGGTTGCGGCAAGACCACGGTCGGGCGGACGATGCTGCGCCTGGTGGAACCGACCTCCGGCTCGGTGAAGTTTGGGGGCAAGGATGTGTTCGCGCTCAAACAGAACGACTTGAAGCCCGTCCGCCGCGACATGCAGATCATCTTTCAGGACCCGTATGCCTCGCTCGACCCGCGCGTGCCGATCGGCGAATCGGTGATGGAGGGCTTGCACATCCATCGCATCGGCACGCCGAAAGAGCGCGTGGAGATCATGCTCGAAACGCTCAAGAAAGTGGGGTTAGAAGACTATCACGCCCGGCGGTATCCCCATGAGTTCTCCGGCGGTCAGCGTCAGCGTATCGGCATTGCTCGCGCGCTTGCCTTGCGCCCCCAGTTCATCATCTGCGATGAGCCGGTCTCCGCGCTGGATGTGTCAATCCAATCGCAGGTGTTGAATATCTTGAAAGATCTGCAGAAGGAATTCGGCCTCACCTATCTCTTCATCGCCCACAACCTCTCAGTGGTCGAGCACGTCTCAGACCGCGTGGCGGTGATGTACCTCGGCAAAATGGTGGAACTGGCGACGCGCGACGACCTGTTCCGCGAAGCCCTGCACCCGTATACCAAGGCGTTGATGTCAGCCATTCCGGTGCCGAACCCGCGCTTGCGGCGTGAGCGTATCATCCTGAAGGGCGATGTGCCCAGCCCGCTCAACCCGCCGAAGGGTTGCCGCTTTCACCCGCGCTGCCCGGTCGCCATCGAAAAATGCTCGCAGGAAGAGCCGCAGTTCAAGGAACTCAAACCCGACCACTGGGTGGCATGCTGGGTTGCCGAGCAGGGTTTGCAATAAGCGCTGGAATTATTATGGCATCGCCCTGCGTGTTGCTTGTTGATGATCAGAAGGATATTGTGCGGCTCCTGCATTCAACCCTGCAAACGCTCGGGCATGCGCTGGATATTGTCGACGCGCCCTCCGGAGAGGAAGCGTTGCTGGAAGCCTCGCGCCGCAAAGTGGACCTGCTCGTAGCCGATTACCTGTTGCCGGGCATTTCCGGCGTGGAGTTGATGCGCAAGGTGAAGGCGCGCAACCCCGAAATGAAGGTGATCTTCATCTCCGGCATGACCGAACGCAAGGCGCGCGATGAAATGCTCTCGGCGGGCGCGGTGGCGATCTTCGACAAGCCCATCCCGCTGGCGGATTTTCTGGACGCGGTCGAACGCGGGTCGGGGCTGATCCGCACCATCTTTCCTCCCGAAGCCGCCAAAGAGACCGAGGAACACCGCCAGACCCTTTCCGAGTTGTTGACCGGGTTCCGACAAAAAGTGAAAGCCGATGCCGTGTTCCTGATCAACGATCGCGGACGCGTGCTTGCCCGCGCCGGCGACCTGTACGACTCCAGCATGGAAGTTTCACTGCTCTCCGCATTGATGGCGATCTACAGCGCCGGGTTGAAGGTTTCGCGGTTCATCCGCCAGGAGCATCTCGAAAATTATCACGTTTTTCGCGGCGGTGACCACGACCTGATCCTCATCCCAGTCAACGCCTCGCACGCTTTGTTACTCGCGGGAAAGGAACTGACGGGCAGGGAGCGCATCATCCAGACTGTGGAAGGCATGTTGTTCGTGCGCGCCGATGTCGAGAACATCCTGCAATCGCTGGGGGTGGCGCCGGCTCAGGTGGTGGAATCAGCCGTCCCTGCGGAGGAAGCGGCCATCCGTGTGCCTCCGTTCGTCACGGAGGAACCGGAACCGGACGTGGATGTGGATGCGTTGTTCGCCTCCGCTGGGAAAAAGTCGAAGGTGAAGGATGTGGACGCGTTTTGGGACGATGCGGTGGAAAAAGCCGGGAACCTCCCGATCAGCCCGGATGTGATCTCCTTCGAGGAAGCGAACAAACTGGGGCTGGCGCCGGGGCAACACGGCGCGACCATCCCGCGCCCCGTCACCGGCACGTTGAAATCGAACGCCGCGAAAAAGAAATGACATTGCCCGCCGTTATTTGCCATGATACAATGTGCGCCTTACAGGGGCATGGTGCAATGGCAGCACACCAGCCTTTGGAGCTGTGGATCTTGGTTCGAATCCAGGTGCCCCTGCCAACCCCGTGGCGCCGAGGTGCTACGAAGTTTTTTTGTAAATAGGATTTGTGGCTTCGTTGCGCAAATCCTATTTTCTTTCTCCCTCACTCCCAGCCGCTCTCGCTTCGACAAGCTCAGCGCGGCGCCCGCTGGGAGAGAGGGGGGCAGGAGTTGAAATGAAAGTCACTGCTGTGTTGCTTGCCGCGGGTCAAGGCACCCGCATGAAATCGAATCTGCCGAAGGTGTTGCACCCGCTGTGCGGCAAGCCGATGCTGTGGCATGCGCTCGAGGCGTTGAAAGCCGCGACTACCGAAAAACCGGTGGTGGTGATCGGTCACGGGGCGGACGAGGTGAAAGACTATCTGGGGGAATCGGCGATCTGCGTATTGCAGGAACCGCAACTGGGCACAGGACACGCGGCGATGCAAGCCGAACCCCTGCTCAAAAACAATACGGAGTTGGTGATCGTCACTTACGCCGACATGCCGTTGTTGCGCGGCGAGACGTTCGCGCGCCTGGTCGAAACGCAGCGCCTCAACCCCGGACCGTTCAGCCTGGTGACCGTCACTGCGGCGGACCCGCGGGGATTCGGGCGCATCGTGCGTAACGCGGACGGCACGGTGCAAGCCATCGTCGAGGAATACGTTGCCACGCCGGAACAACAGCAGATCAAAGAGTTGAACGTCGGCGCGTACTGCTTCAACTCAGGCTGGTTGTGGGACGCGTTGAAACGCATCCCGAAAAATCCGAGAAAAGGCGAGTATTATCTGACCGATGTGGTGGAACTCGCGGTGAAAGAGAACCTGCCTGTGCAAGCCGTCTTGCATGACGATTTCAACGAAACGATCGGCATCAACACGCGCGCCCATCTCAGCGAAGCCGAAGCCGCCATGCGGATGCGCATCAACCGCGAACACATGCTGAACGGCGTGAGCATGACCAACCCCGCCTCCACGTACATCGATGTCGGTGTGCAAATCGGCAAAGACACGACCATCCTGCCCAACACGTACATTCACGGAAATACCCAAATTGGCGAAGGTAACGTGATCGGTCCGAACTCGATCATCCGCGATTCGGTGATTGGGAATCGGTGCAAGGTGCTGGCGTCGGTGATGGAAGGCGCGCGCCTCGACGACGAGGTGGACATCGGTCCGTTTGCGCGGTTGCGGAAGGGCGCGCATTTGAAGAATCGCGTGCACATGGGCAACTTCGGCGAGGTGAAAGATTCCACGCTGGAGGAAGGCGTGAAGATGGGACATTTCTCGTACATCGGCAACGCCAAGATCGGCGCGAACACCAACATCGGCGCGGGCACGGTCACCGCGAATTACGATGGCGAGAACAAACTTCCCACCGAGATCGGCGCGGATGTGTTCATCGGCGTGGATACCATGCTGGTCGCGCCGTTGAAACTGGGTGACGGCGCACGGACGGGGGCAGGCGCAATCGTGACAAAGAACGTGGCGGAGGATACGCTCGTGGTCGGCATGCCGGCGCGTCCGATCAAGAAAGTGGAACGAAGGAAAAAGAAAAAGTAATCACGCGATTACGCAGTACGGATTACGTAGCGCTGCGTGCTGCGTATTGCGTAGATTCAGGACAACATCATGTCACTCACCCAACACGACAAGCAATCCCTCATCGACCTCGCCAAGGATGCGCGGCAACGCGCCTACGTGCCGTATTCCAACTACCCCGTCGGCGCGGCGTTGCGGACGAGGACCGGCAAACTTTACACCGGTGTCAACGTCGAGAATGCCGCGTATCCGCAGACGATGTGCGCCGAACGCGTGGCGATCTTCAAAGCCGTTTCGGACGGCGAGAAGGAGTTCGAGTTGATCTCCGTGGTGACGAATAACGGCGGCTCACCGTGCGGCGGGTGCCGCCAGGTGATGGCGGAGTTTGGACTTGATACGATTGTTCTCATGGCGGATGGAAACGGCAACCTTGTCAAAGAGACAACCGTGAAAGAACTCCTGCCCGAAGCGTTCACGCCGGAGAAATTGGTAAAGTAGACAGGTACACAAGTACACACGTGTCTACTTGTTTACCTGTCTACGTGTGTACGAATTTCCCATGCCTGAACCCAAATTCCGTTCCATCCGCGTTGATGCGGTGGTCATTCGTCACAGCGATTACGGCGAAGCGGACCGCCTGCTTACGCTATACACGCGCCAGATGGGGAAGATGCGCGTCATCGCGAAGGGCGCGCGCAAGATCGCCTCGCGCAAAGCGGGCCACATTGAACCGTTCACGCACGTGAGATTGCAACTCGCAACCGGACGCGACATGTTCCTCGTCACACAAGCCGATACGGTGGATGCCTACCTGCCCCTGCGCGACAATCTGATCCTCACTGGTCACGCTTCATATGCGCTCGAATTGCTGGATCGCTTTTCGTATGAAGATGAAACCGAGAATGCATCCATCTTCCGCCTGCTCACCGAAACCCTCGCCCGCCTTGCTTCAAAATCAGACCCGTGGCTGGCGCTCCGCTACTACGAAATGCGCCTGCTCGATCATCTTGGCTTCCGCCCGCAACTCTTCGAGTGCGTGAATTGCAGGCGCGAGATTCAAGCCGAGGATCAATTCTTTTCGTTCAGCGCCGGCGGCGTGATCTGCCCGAGTTGCGGTCGGGGTTTGAAACACCTGCACGACATCTCGGTGGATGCGTTGAAGTATCTCCGTCATTTTCAGCGCAGTAGTTTTGCCGAAGCCTCGCGGGCGCGCCCGTTGCCCGATGTGCAACAGGAAACCGAAGCCCTCATGCAGGGCTACTTCACCTACCTGCTCGAACGCGAATTGAACACACCGGGGTTTTTGAAGAAGATACAGGAATAAAAACAAACAGGCAGATCGCAATCTGCCTGTTTGCCTTGAAGCACAACCAACGCGCTGGGCTATTCTTCCTCGACGGATTCCTCAGCCGCCTCGCCGGAGTCTTCCACTTCTTCATCATCGGGGTATGGTCGGTACATCGGAACTCTCCTTTTTTATAGTGTCTCGACGATTGGGAGTATAAGGGCAGACTATTAAACGCGAATTATGCCCCGGTTAACGGTCGGCAAAGGTTGGGTTAATTCGATTTCATCCGCTTCCCCCAGCCGATCACGAACACCCATGCGATCAACATCACCAGTGGCTTCAACCATCGCCACAACAGGGTTTGAAACCACGTCCACTGGAGGGGATAGACGATCTGCGCGATCAGCCAGCGCGCGAACAACGATTGACCCAACCCGCTTCGCATCACCCTGCTTTTGTATCCCCGTAGGGAAAAGTCTCCGCGCTTGAATGCTTCGCTGATCTCGCGCGCCGCGACGAGTCCGTACCCCAGCGCCATGCTAATCCCTTCACCGAGCAGGGGATCCGCCCCCGCCGCATCGCCGACCAGCAACACGCGCGGCGCAGACATCGGCGCCTCCGGGCTGAACCAGCGGATGGGATGCCCCTTGATCTCGCATTCGTTCAAATCAAACCCAACGCGTGACATTTCCTCCGCAAGCGGCTGTTTCAAGGGAGGTCGCTGATTACCGGCAAGAATATTCGTATCGTAGATTCCCCAGCAACGCATCGGCACGCCTTTTACTTGAGTTGGAAAATCCCAGATATAGCCGGCGATGCTGGATGGAACGGGAGAGAATTCAAAATACGCAATCTCAGACCCCCTCCCAGCCTCCCCCAAATCCGACGATTTGAACTTTGGATCCGCATACAAATTTTTCATTGTTGTATTTGGGGGAGGTGCCCGAAGGGCGGAGGGGGTTAATACCTCCAGCACTCGCGCAGTATGCACCGGCGCGTTGGGAAAGATACTCCGCCGCGTGACGCCATTCGACCCGTCCGCGCCGACGACGAGTTGCGCGCGGAAATTTCCCTGGTCGGTTTGAACGGTCACGCCAGCGTGATCCACAACAATATTCTTCACTGCTACCAATTCTCGTATCTCTAATCCTCTGCTCTTTGCTTTCCCTGCCAGCCAGTTATCGAACTCGTCGCGGCGGATGATCCGCAAGGCGTGTTGGCGCGGCACGCGGACGGTGAGTCCCTTGTGCTGAAATTCAAAGTTGATCTGTCCCGCATCCACGTGCGGAATTTCGGTCACAGCCAAGCCGAGGCGTTCGAGGAGGACTTCCGCGTCGAGCACCAGCGCGCCGGCGCACAGCTTGGGGCGTGGGTAACGCTCACGCTCGAGAATCAGGATTCTTTGGGAGAGATACGGGGCATTCCGCTGGAGGTGAAGCGCGGTGGAGAGTCCGGCGGGTCCGCCGCCCACGATGAGGATGTCGTAATCCATCCGCGAGGTTATGCGTATACGCCGGACCAGGTCTCGAACTTGCGGTCGTCGCGTTCGCCGTCCTTGTAGAAGGTGATGTAGGTCATGCCTTTGTACGGCACGAATTTTTTCTCGCTCGGGTTCTTGCGGGCGAGGTCGAAATACGCGTGCCATGTGCCGGAGTTGAAGTAGATCTGGTCGCCCTGGGCGA